>CAZSJP010000030.1:1868-15459 GCA_964606675.1 uncultured bacterium | reverse complement strand
GGTCGTACTGGAGGATGGTGCTCGTGGTCGCGTAGCCGACGACGGGGCGGAGATGTGGGAAACGGCATTGGTGCTGTGGGCCCATGTAGCCTTCGCGTCGCGAGCGCACCTTGAACTGCTCGACGGCATTCGATATGGTCGGGCTGTCTACGGATTCCAGTTTCTCTACAAGTTCGGGTGTGAGCGGCATGTCGGGGTTCTCCTCGGCATGGTCTGTGGTTGGTTTCGTGGACTCAACGGCGAAGATACGAGCTACGCGAGCGCGGGGGCAGTCCTTGCGCTGCAATTCGATCCTTGGATCGCTCGTGCGAGGCGCCATATTTTCGAGCATGTTCCCGAAGTGTGCCGGGCCCCTCACGCCAATGTGTCTGCGTGTTCGGCTGAGGCGCATGATCGCCCCTGCAACCCGCGAACCGAACCTGCTGGATGGACTGCCCGATGAGAATCGCTGTACTTGGCACCGTAGTCTATGACGAAATCGTGACCCACCTCGGCGAACGCAAAGAGTCGTTCGGCGGAATCACCTATAACGTCGCCGCGCTCAGCTCGCTGGTGGACGCCGACACCGAACTGGTGCCCATCGCGCAGGTCGGATACGACCGATACGATGACGTGCTCGAGCACTACTCCGCGTACCCCGGCGCGACGACCGACGGCCTGCGGCGGATGCCCGACGATAAGAACCCGCACGTGAAGCTCGTCTTCCTGAGCATCACCGAGCGCACCGAAGAGATGAAGTTCATACCTCCGGCGCTTACCGACGAGCAGATCGACCTGGCGGCAGGCTGCGACGCGATCGTGGTGAACTTCATCACGGGGCACGAGATTGAGCTGGCTGCGATGCAGCGGCTGAGCAACGACACGGCGGGGCACATACACCTCGACGTGCACAACAAGATCACGCGCTGGCTGCCCGACGGAACGCGAGAGTTCGTCTCCGTGCCAGACTGGCAGGAGTGGCTGGCGTGCGTCGATTCGGTGCAGATGAACGAGTTCGAGGTCGAGCACCTGCTCGGCCGCAAGGTCTCGGGCGACGAGGGCTATCTGGCTGCCGCGACCGAGATCGCCGGAGTTGGCCCGAAGGCCGCCATGGTGACGCTTGGGCCGGAGGGTTCCGCTCTGGCGTACGGCACGGACGACGGCATCTACGGATGTCGGTGGCCCGCTGCCGACCTGGGCGAAGTGATCGACACGACTGGTTGCGGCGACTCGTTCTCGGCCGGCTTCCTCTGGTTCTCGCTCAAGGAGCGGGGCATGGTGTGGGCGAACGCCGCCGCGAACGTCGTCGGCGACGTGAATTGCATCACGCGCGGCATAGGCGGCCTCGACCGCGCACGGGACATGGACGCGCTCATCCCACAAGCTTTCGGCGACAGAGCGAGGCTGCTCGACGAAGGCTGGCGTGGGGAGAAGCTAGGGTAGCGGTACGGTTGCATCTGGCGCTGAGCCACAGTCTGCGTCGGATGAGCGGGCGAGCCGGAGATATGCGATATTACAGCTGTATACCGGCCGGACGACAGCAGATGGGGAAGCGGCTGCACGGCGCGAAGGAGGGAACTGTGACGTGTTCCCTGTGCAAGGGCGGTCAGATGCACTCTGGCGTGGCGACTCTCACTCTGGAACGAGACGGAGCGGTTGTGGTGGTACGCGATGTTCCTGCGCTCATCTGCGACCAGTGCGGAGACCGTGTCTTCGGCGGAGAGGCAACGGCGGCCGTGCTGAACGCTGCGAATGATGCCGTCCGGCGGGGAGTGCAGTTCGAAGTTCTGCTCTACGACGCTGTGGCGAGCCAGGAGGCAGCGTAAGCAAACGCGACGGCCGTCGCGCGCGCCATGGTGTCGCGAATATCTGACAAGGGTTGCTCGACCTTGGTCTAACATGTGGGAGGATTCGTCATGCCGAGCAGCAGAGCAACGTGGACAGCGCTACTGTTGATCGCGATCGCCGGGTGTTACGGCATGCGCGCCCAAAGCTGCTATCCCGGTGGGCCATCGGACCACGACCCCGAACCGACAGGCGCCGCGGCGTACTTCCCGCTCGATGTCGGCAACACGTGGACGTACGCTCGCGTCGACGGCGATTCGGTTCTCCAAGAGAATGCGCGGTCTTTGACCGTCGTCGGCAAGAGCGCCGAAAGGACGTTGGTGGTGTACGCGGGCATCCGCATTGGGCCGGATACGGTCGAGTACGAAGCGGACTCGCATGCAGTAGTGACTTGGGCGGAGTGGGGAGCCGGCTCGCTCATAGAGGCGCCACTCGCCATCGGCAACCAGTGGGACGCGACGTGCATCTCGCGTGAGATCGTCGCCGTAGACTCAGTCCTCAGCACCCCGGCCGGCTCCTTCCTCAACGTGCTCGTCATCAAGGAGTCGCCGATCTACGAAGGCACGTGCCCGGTGAATGCCGTCGGTTGGTACGAGAAGCGCTACTACGCCCGTGGCGTCGGCTTCGTCAAATGGGAGGCTTTCCAACTGCACGTGGGCGGCGTACCTGAAGTGCTAGTAAGCGCTCACGCTCTGATGGAGTACTCGGTGAGATAACGTCGCCGGGTGCCGGCGCCTCAGAGCCGACTAGGCGAGCTGCGGCGCGTACTGTTTGGTACGGTGCGGTGTACCGAGCGCGCCGTTCCGGCGCGGCACGCCGCCGGCCGATCGCCGAAATGCGGACGTTGATCGGCAGATGGTACGGGGTTTGCGATTCCTTGCAGCCGTTACAGGCCGTACGTCGCTTCGCCGGTAGACTGTAGGGCGGCTGCGGGGCACACGCAACGTTCCATAACAGGGCAGGCAATATCATGAAGACCAACAGAGCAACATGGACAGCGCTGGCGCTGATCGCTATAGCCGGTTGCTACGGCATGCGTATCGAAGGCTGCTACCCCAGCAGCCCCGTCACCGACAGCCAGACCGATATTCTTCCCGGGCCGGCAGGGGCGGCCGCATACTTCCCGCTCGACGTCGGCAACACCTGGACGTACGGCCACATGGACCCGGACCCCAACGTTCGTGAGGCCGCGCTGACGTGGACCGTCGTCGGCAAGACTGTGGACGGGGCGTCATTGGAGATCGGATATGTAGGCACGGAAACGCTCGACACCATCGGCTACAAGGCGAGTTGGGACGCAGTGGTGGCTGTAGAGAGCTTGGGGCCGTCGGGAGCCGGCGCGATCATCGAGCTGCCGCTCATCGCAGGTAACCAATGGGACGCGGAGTGCGTTTCACGGAAGATCGTCGCGACCGACTCGGTGCAGAGCACCCCGGCCAGCGACTTCAGTGACGTGCTCGTCGTCAGAACGTCGCCCGCAGGCGGACCTGGGTGCCCGCAATACCTCGTCGGGTGGTACGAGATGCACTACTACGCCCGTGACGTCGGCCTCGTCAAATGGGAGTATTACATTCTCGCCGGCACGGGGTCGGAACCATCAAGCACGCACGAGTTGGTGGAGTACACCGTGGAGTAGGACTGCCGTGCGAAGGGTGCCGGGGGAGGGTACCGATGCGCAAGACGAAATGGTTTGCCATCGCGCTGCTGCTGACCGCGTTCTGCGGCTGCGGCTCCGACGGCCCGGCAGCCCCCGAAAGCGATGCACACGGCGTGGCGGGGTATTTCCCGCTCAGCCTCAGTGACACTTGGACGTATACACTGGTTGCGGGCGATTCGGTGATTCCCGGGAGCAAACGCACACTGACTGTGGTCGACGCAGGAGCGGACAGGGCAGTGATAGAGACCGTCTGGGAAAGGGGTGGAGTCGACACAACAGGGTACTACGTCGATATGCAGACTGCTGTTGAGTTGGGGAGAGTCGGCCCGGACACGATCATTGCGACTCCGCTCATCGCCGGCAGTCGATGGAGCGTGCGGTGCTTCGCCCGAGAGATCGTCGCCACCGACTCGGTGGTGACAACGCCGGCAGGAACGTTCCGCGAGACGCTCGTCACAAGGGAGTTTCCTATCAGCCCTCCCGCCGGCTGTCCGCTCGACGCTGACGGGTTGTACGAAACGCGCTTCTACGCCCGTGGCGTCGGCCTCGTCAAGCGGGACCTCTACGGCCACGGCATGCTGTTCCATGGCAGCATCGGACCCGCGATAGCATACTCTCTCGTGGAGTACGCGGTGCAGTAGTGCCGCCCGGCAACGGGCGCGGACCGGCGAGGCCGGAGGGAGGATGCCGATGCGAAAGACGACCTGGCCGGCGATCACGCTGCTGCTGACCGCGTTGTGCAGCTGCGGCTCGGACGATCCCGCAGGGCCTGCAGACGAGTCGCACGGCGTGGCGGCGTACTACCCGCTGACGCCGGGCAGTTGGTGGGAATACGTCCGGTACGGAGACACCGGCGTCACAGAGCTACACTTCCCGTGGCAAGTCCGCGTGGAGGAATCGGATGGAGAGTGGACTCGGGTCACCGGCGAGTTCGGCATCGATCGCGCCACGAGCTACATTGTCACCGACGCGTTCGTGCTCGCACGCTCCGAGACCGTGCCCGGCCTGCCCGCCGACACCCTCCTGCGCGGCCCTCTGGCAGTGGGGGAAACCTGGGAGATGGGCTGTTTCAGGTGCAATATCGTGGCGATTGACACCAGCGTTACCACGGCCGCTGGGACATTCGATAGCGTGATGGTCGTCAGAACGACGGCGGGCCCTCCCGACCAGTGCCCCGGGCTCGACGCAGAGGTCCAGTTCTACGCGTACTACGCCCCCGGTGTGGGACTCGTGAGATCGGAGACGCATGACACCGGCGTCACGGGCCAGCCGCGCGCTTACGGTTCCACGCTGGTAGACTACGAGGTGGATGAATGACAGAGGTCCCGGCTGCCGAAAGGAGCAAGCCCGTCCACAAGGCATCATGGTTGGCAATCGCGGTTCTGGCTGTGATCTCCGGCTGCATCCTGTCCGACGATGACGCACCGGCCGGCGTTGCAGCCTACTTCCCCCTCGACGTGGGGACCGTATGGCGCTACGCACTGACATCAGAGTGCGTTGAGGCTCGACACGTGGGCATGGTCGTAACGGTGACCGATACCGCCGGAGAGTGGGCCCGTGTCGAGGGAAGGTGGTTGGACCTCGTCTGGCCGGCTCGGCAGAGCGTGGAGTACCACAGCGTGGGCGAACGCGGTCTCGTGCGGAGATGGGCGCCCGACGACACGACGGGGGAAACGATCCTCATCGGGGCGCCTCTGGCTGTGGGCACTCGCTGGAAACGGATGTGCGGCTCCAATGCCGAGATCACGCACACCGACACCGCCATCGTCACGCAAGCCGGGCGCTTCGCAAACGTCGTCGCGGTGCGCGCGTCGGCCGGCTACTGCGACATCCCGCCGCACGACGTTCCCGAACTCGCGACCGTTTGGTACTATGCTCCGAACGTCGGGCTTGTCAAGGAAGAGATCATCGACGTCGAATCGAGCACCCCCTGCGATGAACGCGGGGCCACGGTTCAGCTAGCGAAGGAGTTGGTGAGGTACACGCCGGGCTAGCCCGGTCCACGCTGATCCCGCCGACGCTATCGATCGTCCGCAGCGTCCCATCGACCGCGCCACCCGCCGATCAGCGTTTCCATGGCGCTCGACTTGGCGACCTCGTACAAATCGCTTGCCTGTATGCGTCTGACTCGACCGGCGTCGCATTTCTCCCAACCGCCGGATGGCGGAGGCAGCGTCTCATATGCCGTCCGCCCAGAGGCCACGACGTCGATCCAGGCCAGCGCGTCGTCAGACGGTCGCAAGAACACCCACGGGACTCCGAGCAGGAATGAGTGGCGAGCCGTGATGCCCATGGCCTCCCCGTCCAGGTACTCGGCGCCGCCCCACGATTCGCTCACGACTATCGCTCTGTAGGCTCTCGGATCGAAATGCGGGTATCGAGCATCGGCGGCAACGCGATCCACGTCGTATCCAACCCGGTCGAACATATCGTCGAACTCCGTTGCGTGCTCGTAGCCTGTCCCGTTCGAGTAGAGCAACAGCAGCTTCGGGCGCTCGGGGACGTCGTCGTACGCGGCGGCCAAGGCGCTCACCGCCTGGTGAAACCCGGCGTGGTGCAGCGACCAATACTCGTTCGAGTCGTGGCGGGCGTTTTGCAGATGGTGATCGGAGTACGGAACGTCCGTGCGGCGGACACTGAGGATCGGGAACAACGGCGGCATAGTCGTCCAGGTCGTGTGGCTCTCGTCCGTCAGCGATATTCCGTTGACGATGCCGCCGGTGAGCGCACCGCGCAGGTCGTTCTCGTTGTGATTCATGTGTCCGTGATAGCGTCCCGGATGCACTCGGCCGATGTCTGTTACCTGGCATATGCCGTGCGGGTTCATCCCGAGCAGCCACCCGAGTTGCTCCTCGGCGCGGGCCAAGTGGCAGCGCTCGCCCGCGACACGGCCGACTAGGGCGTACACGTAGGCTGCATTGGCGATGAATGAGTTTCGCCCTAGCGTGCGTATGTCGAGCACTCCCGGCTCCGCGTCGGCCACAGGCTGGAGCACGAGACCATATGGAGCGCCCTGCATGACGTAGCCGTCGAGCCACTCGGCGTACCGTGCGGCGGCCTCGGCGATTCGGTGACGGTCCGGTCGATCGGGCTCGTCGATCACGAGTTCGATGAGCGTGGAGATTGGCTGGAACGGATGCTTCAGGCCACCCGTCGGTCCGAACGAGCCGTCGTCGAGCTGCTTCCCCAGAATAGCGGGCACCAGCGCGAATGCCTTGTCGCGGTACTCAGTTTCTCCGGTGGCACGGAAGAGCGCGTACCAGAGCGTCACGAAATACGGATTGTCCGCCAAGTCTGGGTCTTCACGCAGGAGCCACTCGACGCTTCGGATTGAGGCGTTGGTGTAGGTCCACATCCGTACATCGTCCGTGCCCGCCGCTGCACGGGCAGACATCGCCAGTGCTGTCGCATAGTCAAGCACCTGCGACGGCGTCGGCAGCGCGTCGTCGTACGTGATCGCCCTGCTGCGGGGGTGCATCAGCTCGCCCGAGCCGGAGTCTTCGCTTGGCGGCTCCCAGAAGATGGCGCACACCGAGTTCTTCCTCTCGCCCGTCGACGGATCGTCTTCCGGGTACCAAGTGCAGATAGCCGGCAGAAAGCTGCCGTCATGGTTCTGCACCTTGAGGAAGAAGTCGGCGCCCCAGAACACTTCGGAGAGGATGTCGGGGATATCTCCGCCGTACGTGCGTCTCCGCGCCGACTCGGGCACGCGCAAGTGCATCAGGGCCAACGTCTCCAGCACGTAGCCGAAGTAGTGGAACCACTTGCTGTAGTCGCCTGCGTCGTTCCAGCCGCCGGTGAGGTCTCGGTATTCGACCACTTTCCCGTAGTCTTCGCCCTGGTCCGTGTTCCGGATCAGTGCGTCGTTCGTATGGCAGGCCTTGTGGTAGCCTGGGATGTCCGTGCCGCAGCGCTGCAAGTAGGAATATTTCGCGACGGTGTGCGCGAGGTTGCGGTACACGTCGTTTCGGATGCGAATCGCCGCCGACTCGACGACCCGGTCGGGCAACCTGATCCGCAGCAGATAGTTGCCCTCGCGTTGGCAGCTCGTGAAGTCGACGAGCCACGACCAGCGTCCCCAAAGACCCATGCCCAGCGGCTTGAGTGTACCGTTCGCTACGGTCGTTCCTCGCAGCGTGTCGGCCAGCTCCCACGGGACCGTAGCGTCGATATCGGCGCGCGACTGGAGCAGCACGCGCTTCGACCCTCGCGGGTGATACCCCGACTGGACGTCCAGGATCGTGTAGTCTCTGGCGCCAAGGCCATCGATGCGAAGATTGCGGACGAGTACGTCTTCGCCGCAGAGTTCCACCTCCGCTCGTTCGGCATTCGGCGGCGGCAGGAACGGAAATCGGAAGTCGGTCCAGTCGTCGGATACGTGCTCGAGCCGCTCCGCGCCGAGATAGCGGTCGTGCTCGATCACATGTACTAAGACGGTAAGCGCGCCGCACGATTCACCTGTGATCTCGTACGGAACGTGCGCCGGCAACTCGAACCGGTTCGAACGGATCCGCCCGGAGAGCGAGCATGCGCGCCGATCTCCACGCGCCTCCTGCACAGCGCGTCCATGGAGGACGTCCCAAGCCGCCAGACGACCTTCGTCGTCCACGACTTCGAATGACGCGTTAGCGATGACGTTGGTGGGATCGTCGGGGTCGAACAGGTGATCGATGGGCCAATGCTGGTTCATATTCCGTGTCCGTTCGAGAAGCTGCTGCTTTACCGCGCCGCCGAGTTCTGCCAGCACTCACTTGCGCAGAGTCGCGTACTCGGGGATGGGCGCGGTGGCCCCGACGCATGGGCCCCGGCATCCGGGGAAGCTGTACGCATGTCACTGCAAGTGAGTACTAGGTCGGTTGGATGATAGGGGCTGAGAATGGGAACGGCAAGCCGCGAGTTGCGGCGACGGGGCGACGACAAAGCCGGGCGCCCGTCCGCGTGTTCGGCCCTCGCGCTTCGACGGCACGTCCGGGGAGCGAGCGATGCCGGCCCACATTGCCACGCGCATCACGCCCGGCGTACATTTACGGTCCGCTCCGAAGCCGGTACGATAGCGATCTCACAGGAGGCACACTCACCATGGCCATGGAATACCAGGGCAAGTATCCGTTCTTCCAGTTCGACGACATCAAGACCTACCCGCTCAGCACACGGAAGAACAAAGTCAAGCAGGAAGACCTGTACTTCCCCGACCGCGTGATGGCCATGGAGCCGGAGTTCACGCACCCTATGCTCGGTAGGATCGCCGACGCGATAGTCGAAGCGCGCGACAGAGAGCGCCCGATGATCTGGCTCATGGGCGCCCACCCGATCAAAGCCGGCATGTCGCCGCTCATCATCGACCTGATGCAGCGCGGCATATGCACGCTGCTCTGCGGCAATTTCGCCAGCGCCATCCACGATTTCGAACTGGCGCTCATCGGCGAGACGTCCGAAGTAGTCCCGAACGCCCTACCCGCCGGCGAGTTCGGGCTTGCGGCGGAGACCGGTTTCTACATCAACGACGCGATGGCCTGGGGCAACGAGCGGAAGCTGGGCCTGGGCGAGACTCTCGGGCGCGTCATCTGCGGCGAGGCCAAAGGCGAGTTGGAGATGGAGTTTCCGTTCAAGCACGAGAGCTACCTGGCGCAAGGGTACCTGAAGGGCATCCCCGTCACGATCCACGCGACGATGGGAACCGACATCACCGACCAGCATCCCAATTTCGACGGCCAGTCGAAGGGCGGAACCAGCGGGCGCGATTTCGGCGTGTTCGCCGCGCACATCCTCGAGATGAACAGACGGGGCGGCGGCGTGTATCTGAACGTCGGATCGGCCGTGACGGGCCCAGAGGTTATCTTGAAAGCCGTCTCGATGGCGGCGAACGTCGGGATGCCGCCGACAGGGATCATCGCAGCCGACTTCGACATCCGGCCAGCCAACCTGGAGCACATGACCGACGAGCACAAGCACAGCTACTACTATCGCGATTGCAAGAGCGTCGTCACGCGCATCCCCGACGCGTTCGGCGGCGAGGGCCACTACATCCAGGGCGATTTCTTCCAGGCCATCCCGGCGCTCTACCAGGAAGTCCGCAAGCGGCTCGGCGACTAGGGATTGGAGCGGCCGTCGGTGGTTCCGGCAGTCACCGCCAGGCGGCTCTGCAGCGGGGACCCTCTGCGCACCGTTGTCACCCGTTCCGTTGCGTTGAGGCGCGGGCATTATTGTCCACCATGGACATGGCACGCCATGTTCCTACGGCCGATGTTCGCTATCTCGCCGTGTTGTTCGTGGTAGGCCGCAGACAGCCCTACGCTCCGGGGGATTCCCACCTCGGTGTAGCCGAAGAGGGGTCTCTAGTGCCCGACGGGCACCACTATCACTCCGCTGCCAACTCCTCCTGGTATGCCCGGTACACGTCGAGTGCCTGCTCGACCGAGTCGAGCTTCCGGTAAACGACTCGTGCGCGGACGTCTACCCGCTCGCCTTCGCCGACATCGCGCCCCACGAGCGAGAAATCCTGCGCGTAGGCGAACGTGTTGACGCTGATCGCAGTGCATTTGCTCTCGTCGGCCATCTGCAGGAACGTCCATCCGGTCTCGTCGTCCCTGTGGATCGTCATCGCGGCGTCGTATGCGCGGCCATCGGCCTCGGCGAACAGCTTGTTGCCGAGGAGGAAGTCCCAACGCCCGTCTGCAACCTGTCGTCTCGCGTCCTCGTCGCGTGGGAAGAACAATTGCGCGCCGTTCTTGATATCCGGCCTGGAAACCTCCCCGCCGGCGGCTACGTACGGTATCAGTCCGCCCCAGAAGTAGCTGGCGATGAACGCCTCGAACCGCTCGTAGTCGCGCTCGAACTCGAACGAGAACAGGATGTCGAAAGCGGCGTCGTCGCGCAGCGTGTATGTGACGGCGCTTGACACCGCCCAGTCGGGATGTGGCGCGAAGTGCACCGTCAGATCGCGGCCGTCGGACGTGAACGATTGCCCGACGCCCACGCGCGGCACGAACGGCCCGCATCTGCCGGTCTCGCAGTAGTGCTCCAGGTTCATCGTCGCCTGCATGGGCCGCGTGATCGGCACGACACCCTCGCCGTTCAGGATCAGGCCGTGAAGCGGACCGATGGGGCGGATCGCCCCGCGCAGGTTGTCGGACGATACCTCGAACATGGGCATGCCGACGATATCGTCGACAGGATCCGCCAGCGGCACGTCGGGGCGCTCCGGCAGTCCGGAGACGATGAGCGTCCGAGCCTCTTCGGACGACGGACGCAGCGGCGCTCGCTCGGAGATTCTCGGTGCTAGTCCTGCCTGGTTGAGCTTGTGGACGCTGGCCGTCGCGATATCGGTCTGGTTCGTCGCGAAATCGCTCGGATCGCCGTGTCCGCCGTATATGCGGTCGGGGTTGACTTCGGCGATGCGATCGATGCTCTCGGCGTGATCTGCCAGGTTGGAACCCCAGTGCACGTCGGACCAGCCGATGCCGCCACCCGGAATCATCGTATCGCCGGAGAAGAGATGTCCGTCCCAGAGATACGCCACACCGCCGCGCGTATGGCCCGGCAGGTGGATCACCTCGATTCGTGCCCCGCCGATCTCGATCACGTCGCGATTCTCCACGGTGTGGTCGATGGGGCATGTGGGCGTCGGGTCGTTGGTGCCGATCCAGCGCATGCGGCCGGCGGTTTCGAGCCGGTCGTTCCGGGCTATCGGTTCGGCATCGAGCGTATGGCAGATCACGGGCACCTGGTAGGCCCCGCGAACGTACGCCGCTCCGGCTGCGTGGTCGTAGTGCATGTGAGTCAGCAGCAGCGCCTTGAGTTGCCCCAAATCGAGTTCGTCGGCTTCGATGAACTCGCGCACCACCGGACGGATACCCGACGCGGTGAAGCAGTCGATCATCGCCAGCCCGTCGCCGGTGTCGACAATGTATACGCGCCCGGACATGGACGCCATGTAGATTCGGTCGTGGATCTGCATCGGGAGCAGTCTCCTCTCGGATGGCGGCACGGAAGTCGTATCGTCGCGCTGGGAAATATGGTGCGCCAACGGGTGCCGCGCCAACACGTAGTCCACTGCGTGGACTTTGGCAGTTCCTTCGGAACTGCGGGGCGTTGTCCATACATCGCGAGCGTCGTCCGTGTGCCCCAGCCCGACGCCGTCGTAGGCAGCAACCGCGTCGTGCCCGGGCGGGCACGTTGGGAGTTCTCTCCGAGAACTCCCCGGGGGCTGAGACCATCTCCGCGACACGGTAGGGACCGTCGAGCGGTCGCACGCTGCTTGGGGCCGGCGGCCATCGCGGCTATCGTTCTCACGATCACGTCACCAGTGACGCCCGACGCTTCGGAGATCATCGCATGCGCATCCTGTACATCGACATCGACTGCTGCCGCGCCGATCACCTCGGCTGCAACGGATACTTCCGCGACACGTCGCCGAATATCGACCGGATCGCATCCGAAGGGGTATCCTTCACCAACTGCCACACGTCCAACTCGCCATGTCTGCCCAGCCGCGCGGCACTCTTCACGGGCGGATTCGGCATCAACAACGGCATCGTCTCGCACCACGGAGTCGGCGAGAGACTGCGGCCCAACTCGGCGTCGCACTCGCCAGACCCGGCGAAGCCATTCTTCGTGCACCACATCGCCCGCGCGGGCATGAAGACCGCCGCCTTCAGCAGCTTCCATGATCGGCACAATGCCTGGTGGTGGACCGCGGGCTGGAACGAAGTCCACACCAACCCTCGGGGCGGGCAGGAGACGGCTGAAGAGATCGCCGAACCGGCGCTGGCGTGGCTCGCGGCGAACGGCGAGGCCGACGACTGGATGATCGACGTGCACTTCTGGGACGCGCACTCGCACTACCGCGTGCCCGACGAATGGCTGAAGAAGTACTGGAACGAGCCGGGGCCCGAGTTCCCCGACGCGGCAGCCGTCGAGCGCAACCTCGACATCTACGGGCCACGCTCGGGGCGCGATCTCTACACCGGCTACGAGAACGACGAGCGGCCGAACGACAGCCATCCCGAGGGTGTGCGCACCGTAGACGACGCCAAACGCCTCATCGACATGTACGACGGCAGCATCGCGTATGTCGACCACCAGGTAGGGCGCATCGTCGACCTGCTCGCGAAGCAGGGCGTGCTCGAAGACACGGCGATCGTCATCAGCGCCGACCACGGCGATTCGTTCGGCGAGCATGGGCAGTACATGGACCACGGCATCGCTAACACCGCGGTGCACAACATCCCGCTCATCGTCCGATGGCCTGGCGCGGCCGGCCGCGGCTTGAACGACGGCCTTGTGTACCAGCTCGACCTCGGTCCAACCGTCTGCGACATGCTTAGGCTTCGCACGCCCGGCGAGTGGGACGGGGAGTCGTTCGCGGCGGCGCTTCAGGGCGATGGCTTCGAGGGTCGCCCGTACCTGGTGTACGACCACGGCATCTACACGCTTTCGCGCGCCGTGCGGACGAAAGACTGGACGCTGATCGACATGCTGCACCCAGGGCTGTATCCGTACGAAAGCCCGTTCTACCTGCACGACCTCTCGGCCGACTACCACACTCAGACGAATCTCTACCCCGAACGGCGCGACAAATTGGGCGAACTGGCGGGCTACCTGGCCGAATGGAAGCACGAACAGGTGCGCAACGGGTGCTCGCCGGACCCGTTGGAGGCGATGGTTACGACCGGGCCGTTCATCTACTACGGCCCCGGGCGGATGGACGCGCGGCTTCGAGCAACGGGCCGCGAGAAGCAAGCCGACGAGCTACAAGCGCGGCTCGCGTTGGTCCGGCAGGACTGGTGCGCACGGTTCGGCTGACGCGATCGACATTGCGCCGGCCGTTCTGGTCGCGCTGAACATGGTATACGCCACACACGTGTTATATTGAGTTGTACGATACAGTGGACTTCGCACAAGGAGGACGATAGACATGGCTCAGAAGAAGAAGAAGAAGCCCGGCCCCACGCCGCCGAAGAGGAAGGACGTGCCGGCGAGCGACGACCAGGGCGCGCATCCCTCGCCGGGCGGCGGGCAGAAATGGAACAGCCACAGCTCCAGAAGCGCCTTCGCGCCGCCGACGAACCGCCAGAAGAACAAGTGAGTGCGTCGTGCCCTATGGGCACG
>CAZSJP010000030.1:0-1768 GCA_964606675.1 uncultured bacterium | reverse complement strand
GGGCACGATGCGAGCCGGAGGACGCCTCGTGCGTCGTTCGGACATCAGCGCACCATGGTAACCCGCGTCACGTGCTCGTAACCGGGCGCCTCCATGCGGACGATGTATACGCCCGACCCGAGATCGCGCAGATTGCCGTCGCGCCCGTCCCACATCCGCGAGTGCATGCCGGGCTGCAGCACGCCGTCAACCAACGTGCGCACTTTCTGACCGAGCATGTTGAAGATCTCCAGCGTCATCCGCTCGGCGCGCGGCACCTCGAACCTGACTATCGTCCTGGGGTTGAACGGATTCGGTGTCACACCGCGCAGTGCGAACTGCAACGGTAGGTCGGCCGTCGCCGAGAGCGGACCGTACTCGTGCGATTGCCCCGATGGGAAGACCCGGTTCAGCCGATAGAAATACGTCTGACCGGCCTTCACTGCCATGTCGCTAAACGCGTACGTGTCCTCACCGGTCAACCAGCCGGAAATCGGCGCAAACGGACCGTCGGCCGTTGTCGACCTCTCTGCGACGAAGCGATCGGCCGGGTCGGCGCCCGCCCACGAGAGAGTGATCGCGCCAGGGCGACCGGTCGCGGCAAAGCTCTCCAGCTCAATGCCGAGCGGAATCGCCGTTTTGCTGTCGCTGGCAACGAACGACCACGCGGCGCTCATGCCGCCGGCGAATGTTCCATCGGACGCAACGGCCCCCCAGTGGTACGTGCTATCGTTCTCAAGCTCGACCTCGGCCTGCCACGACGCCTGAGTCGACCAGCCTCGGACCGGCACGCTGGCGGTGACGACGTCCTCCAGTTCACCGTCGCGGGCGATGACGAACGTGTACGTGAGACTCGCGTCCGGGCGGGAGACCGGTGGGGTTGCATTCATGACAGCCAGCCACGGCTTGAGCGCAACCGAGTCGCCGTCGGCAGGCCCGACCGGGGTCGGCGCCGTGGGTGCGTTGGCCTCACCGGGGGTCGCCGCCTCGGAGATAGCTGAGAGGGCGCTCTCGTTGCCGAACTCATCGACGGCCAGCACCTGGTACGTGTAATCCGAGCCATTCACCAGACCGAGGTCGAGGTAGGACGCGTCCTGCAGGAGAGTCGCCGCCACGGCGCCCACCTCGGCACCATTCGTGTACCTGTACACGTGGTATCCCGCCAGATCGGCATCGGCAACCGGCTGCCAACTGATCATGGCCGCTCCGTTGCCGGCCTCGGCGATCAACCCGTCGGGCACGGCGGGAGGATCCTGCTCCGGCGCTGCCAACGTGCTGAACTGATCTGCAGCGCCGGTTGCATCGTTGCCGGTGACGTCCGTCGACGCGACCGTGAAGTGGTAGTCGGTGCTCGGGTCGAGGTTCGTCAGCCACACTTCATGCTCTGTGACGTTGCTCCCGCTCGCTTCGGCCAAGCCGAGCGCGGCCGTCTGCCCATACTCCACGTAGCTGTCGGACGGCTCGTCGGTGGTCCAGGTTATCTTCGCCGAAACGTTGCCGCGGGCGGGGATATCCACGTCGTCGATCACCGGAGCGCTCTGGTCGGCGGCGGCGGCGGTGGTGAACGTCAGCCCGGACACCTCCGTCGGACCGTTGTCGCCAAGGTCCGCCGAGCGCACGAGATACGAATATGTGGTCGACGGGGTCAGATTCGTGAGGACGACCACGTGCGAGATCGACCGCTCGCCGACGGTCACGGTTGTCGCCGTGCCGCCCGACACCCAGTAGCTGACCTCGCTGTCCGCGATCTCGGCGGTACCCCATCCGACGACCGCTCTCGTGTCGGTGG
>CAZSJP010000029.1:2114-15504 GCA_964606675.1 uncultured bacterium | reverse complement strand
CCGACGGCGGTGAGCACGTCGAAGAACGACAGACCGTCGGACGGGTGCGTTTCCTGCCACTGAGCGATCCACGATTCCAGCGCCGTCATGATCTCGGCGAAGACGTCCTCGCTTATCCGGACCCCGTCGATTCTCACGCGCTCACGGAAGCTCAGGAGGTGCGGAGACGTGTAGATGCCGACGCTGCGCCCGTGTGCGCGCAGCAGCGCATCCAGATAGTTGGCTACCGACCCCTTGCCCTTGGTGCCGGCTACGTGGACCGCGCGCCACGCTTCGTGCGGCGGCCGGCCTTGTCCGAGCCGATCCATCAGCGCAACGACGCGGTCAAGCTTGTGCGCCTCGGCGTACCGGAAATCGGGCGCTTTCTCGTAGTCGATCAGAGAGTTCAGGAGGCCGACGGCCTGGTCGTAAGTCATCTATACACCGACATCTGGTCGCGATGGAGAGTCCGTGGAGCCCGGCGATCAATCAAGGTACCGATCTCGATCTGCATGATGCAATAGAGACCGGACAATGCGACATTATGTCACGCAAGCGCTGACTCGCTGTCTGCGACCCGTGCAGTCTCGACCGCGGACGGCCCGCAGCCCGGTCGGCGACCCTCATGCAGCGGATGGCACATCGGTTGCATTGGAGACCCGAGATGTGGCGCCGGACCAGAGGCGTCGGCTGGCCGAGGCCGAGGGGCTGCGTAGGGCCGGACGAACCGGGGCTCGCGCGTTTACGATGGGGAAACCAGGGACATGTCGAGCACTCAGCATCGCTTCCAGCCTTCCCACGACGACGACGGTGTCGACTTGGTGGTCCGACTCGACGAGCACCGCAGAGTGACGTATTGGGGCGCGGCCGCCGCCGAGGCTCTGGGGCTTCCGATCCGCGACGTGCTCGGCAGACCGATCGACAGCTTACTCTTTGAGCGCGGCCATGCCGGCGAAGGCATCGAAGGTGCGCTGACGAACGCAACCGACGACGACGGCCTCGGCACTGTGGAACTAGTTTGCAGCCGCACCGACGGTGAGGAAGTGGAGCTTCAGGGAGTCGTATCGTCGGCACCCGACGCGAACGGACCGGATTCAGGGTGCCTGCTGGTCCTCCACCCCACACCGGCACAGCATCGCGTCGACAGTCGTCTGATCCACTACCTCCACGCCATCACGTCCGATTCGGCCGACGCGATAATCCTCCTCGATGGAGACGAGCGGATTTGCTCGTGGAACCGCGGCGCGCAGGACATATACGGTTTCACCGCCGAACAGATGCTCGGGCAACCCGTGGAGGTCCTCGTCCCGGATGAGAGGAAGCTCGAGGGCGAACTGGACCGGCTCAGGGAGCTTGTGAACGAGCACGGCTACGTTCGAAACTACGAGACCAGCCGCGTCAGCCGGGACGGCATCACGGTTCCGGTGGAGCTTACCCGTTCGGCGATATGCGACGAAAACGGACGGCTGATTGGTTCGTCGGTGATAGTCCGCGACATAACGGTCAGGAAGAAGCTGGAAGAGAGGCTGTTGCACACCGAGCGCCTCGCCGTCGTCGGTCGTATGGCGGCGCAGGTTGCGCACGAACTCCGGAACCCGCTGAGTTCGATCAGCCTCAACGCCGAGATGCTCGCCGACGAGCTTTCATCGATGCCGGACGACCGCGCCGACGAAGCCAGGTCGCTCCTCGCCAGCATCACGAGCGAGATCGAACGATTGGCGAGCGTGAGCGAGGAATACCTGCAGTTCGCCCGGCTTCCCGAGCTCTCGCCGGAAGCGACGGACGTCAACCTCGTCGTCGAGGACCTGGCCGAGTTCACGGAGCTCGAACTGACGCAGGCCGGGGTCACGGTTGGGGTCGAGGTCGGCGAGGTGCCGGAGATAGCGGTGGACCGTCGGCAGCTTCGGCAAGCACTGGTGAACCTGATACGTAATGCGCTCGAAGCCATGCAGGATGGCGGCAAGCTGTCACTCTGCGCCGCCATGGTCGATGACGGCGATACCGTCGAGATATCCGTAATCGACACCGGGCCGGGGGTGCCATCGGATAGCGCAAAGCAGATATTCGAGCCGTTCTTCAGCACGAAGGAGAACGGCACCGGGCTGGGCCTCTCGTTGGCAAGGAGAGTTGCTCACGAACATGGTGGAGAGCTTGTGCACCGCCCGACTCCCGACGGCGGGGCCACCTTCACAATGAGGCTCCCGAAGCGGGGCTCCGAGGCGATATGACCGGCAACGATCAGATCCGCGTACTCGTCGTCGACGATGACGCACCGAACCGCAACGCACTCATGAAGATGCTTGCGAAGGAAGGCTACGTAGCCGAGCAGGCCGAGGACGGAGCGCTTGCGCTCGACGTGCTGCGCAAGAGGCAGTTCGACCTGATCCTGGCGGATCTGCGGATGCCGAAAGTCGACGGCATAGGACTGCTGCGGGTCGTGAAGGCGACCAGGGCGGACATGCCCGTCATCATGATCACCGGACACGGCACCATCGACGATGCGGTTCAATCGCTCAAGCTCGGAGCGTTCGACTTCATACAGAAACCGTTCAAACGACACGACTTATTGCGTACCATCGACAAGGCGTTGGCCAACCGCCGGCTCATTCAGGAGAACGCCCAACTCAAGGAGAAGCTGGCGGCCAGCGAATATGAACGGCAGATCATCGGCACCAGCGCGGCGATGAAGAAGCTCATGGATCTCGTGGCGCAGGTAGCTCCGAGCGCCGCGACCGTTCTGATTCGCGGAGAGAGCGGCACCGGGAAAGAACTCATCGCAGAGGCGCTGCACCGCCTAAGCCGCCGCGCCGAGAACACATTCGTCAAGGTAAGCTGCGCGGCGCTGCCCGAGTCGCTCCTCGAGGCGGAGCTGTTCGGACATGAAAAGGGTGCATTCACGGGCGCCATAGCTCAACGCAAGGGCCGGTTCGAGACGGCCGACGAAGGCAGCCTGTTCCTGGACGAGATCAGCGAACTTTCGGCCACTACGCAGGTCAAGTTGTTGCGCGTCCTTCAGGAGGGGGAGTTCGAACGCATAGGCTCGTCGGCGACTATCAGGGTCGACGTTCGACTTATCGCGGCCACCAACGCCGACCTTCGCGAGTTGGTCAAGGACGGCACCTTCAGAGAGGATCTCTTCTACAGGCTCAACGTCGTCGAAGTCGTTCTACCGCCGTTGCGTGAGCGGCCAGGGGACATAATGCTTCTGGCGGATCATTTCCGACAGAAGTACGCCGAACGAGACGGCAAGAAGATCGTCGGCTACACCGAACGAGCGCGCGAAGCGCTCGAAGCGTACAGATGGCCAGGGAATGTCCGAGAACTCGAAAACGCCATCGAGCGCGCGGCGGTCCTGAGCACGACGGAGGTCATCGACGCGGACCACCTGCCGCGCGAGGTCCTGGGGATCGAGCAGTACACCAACGAGATACGCATTCCCGTCGGCACTACGATGGGAGCGGCCAAGCAGCAGATTATCGATGCTACGCTGCAGTCCGTGGATGGCGACAAGCAACTTGCGGCGTCCATGCTGGGCATCGCCAGCCGAACGATCTACCGCGCTCTGGCGGGCGACAGCACGAAAGGCGTAGCGGACGAGTAGGCGCCAGCCGTCTACCGAACACTGAGGCCCCGCTCGATCACCCGTCGCGCACCGTACCCCCCTCGACCTGCCGGCGCCAACCGTGCATCCTTATACGTGCTCATGCGGTCCCCTTGAGATGCCGTGTTGCTGCCTGCAACTCGGTCACAACCGGAGACCGGGGACGGTGGGCGATGCGTTCGGTTGCGCTACCGCCCTTGCGTGGTCGTGTGCAGCGGGACGACTGCCGTGTTGCGTGCGGCGCTGGCGTTTGGGGCAGAGATGGACATCAAGAACACGCTCGTAGGGGTGACACTGTCCGCCACCGTGTGCGTCGGCTGCCTGGTGTTCGGCGAGGTCTTCGTGCGAATGGTGTATCCGCAGCAGCTCGCCATCATGCACGTCGAGGAATATTTGCAGCCCGACAGCATCGTGGTCTGGCGCAACAAGAAGAACGCTCGGACCACTGTCAACGTCGGAGAGGGGCCGCAGGTGTTCGTTACCGACGAGTACGGGTACCGGATCAACGCGTCCGGCGACGGAGAAAGGCCACCTGATGCCGTTGAGATACTGACTATCGGCGATTCCTTCCTGGTCGGCGTCAGCATGCGCAACGAGGACACCCTCGCCAAGCAGATCGAGCGGCTGTTGCGCGACGACGCGGGCATACCGGCTCACGTGGACAACACCGGCGTAGATGGCTGGGGGGTGGGCCAATACTACCTTGAGTCGGTTGCTGCGCTGCAACGTTCGCGCTACGACGTGGGGATCGTGTTCCTTTACCAGGCTAACGACATCTCGAATCGCATTCGGTTCGAGTTTGACGGGCCGGCCACGATCGCAACGCGGGAGGCACACCTCCCCGATACGTGGACGTGGAAGAGCTTCGTAGACTCCACTTTATACCCTATCGGCGAGCGCATGGACCGGATGTCGCATCTGTACGTCCTGGTGAAGGCGCGGGCACATGCGTTGCGTGCCAAGCTAGGTCTGACACGCATGGTGATGCCTGCTACGCTGCTGACGGCGAACCGCAACTCGACCATGTGGGACGTGACGGCAAAGGCGTGTAAGAGAATCGAAGAGGAGTTCGCCCGCCATAGAACGCCGGTCTTGTTCGTATTGCTGCCGGCGCGCTACGAGGCCCACGACCATCTCTTCCGAGAGCACCTGCGCGTGTTCGATATCCCGGACGAGTCCGCCGACATCGATCAGGGGCGTCGGAAGCTGATGGCGGCGATGGAGCACGAAGGTTTGTCCGTCGTCGACGCATTGCCTTGCCTCCGGAACGCTGCCGAGACGACCCCGGGCAAGGAGGTGTACAGCCCGGTGTACCAGCACCTGAACCCGCGCGGGGCCCGGGCCGTCGCAGAGTGCATCATGCCGTTGGTCGAGAGCGCTCTGGCGAGCGCCGGCCCGACCAACGCAACGGACGAGTAGGCTCAAGCGACACCTACCGTGTCGGAGTCGGACGCTTGTTCGGCAGGCCAAACGCCTACCGTGTCGGAGTCGGGCGCGTGTTCGGCAGGTCGAACATCTGCTCCGAGCCGAACGAGAGCAGGAACGCCCGCTGCCCCCTCAGCCGAAACGCGACGTCCAGCCGGTTGACCCGCGCCGTCGACGCACGGGTGTTGTAGATGCGCAATCCGAATCCGGCATCGACACGCAGATCCCGTAGATCGACGTTCTCCTCGTGCGGCCACACGTAGCCGAAGTCCGCGAACGCAACGAAACCGAAGGCCAGGGTCACCAGGCGCCATGGCGTGAATATCCGATCTTCCGCGTTCACGAGGAAACTTCGCGATCCCTCGAACTCGTACGTCGGGTAGCCCCGAAGCCCGAGGTCGCCACCCATGACGATCTGGTAGGGCGGGTCGGCACGCCACGTCCCGCGCCAGTTGGCGCTCAGCGCGAGCGTCTGCCACGGTAGGCCCTGGTAGTAGTGATGCGCGAACGCACGGGTCGTCAGGTTGGACCATTTTCGCCGGACGCCCCCGGTCGGATCCATCAGGCGAACGCTCAGGCGCCCGTCGAGCGCCGAGATGTTGTCGCCGAATCGGCCCGACCACGTGCCGAACGCGCCGCCGACGTAGTAGTGCCCGTCCTCCGACGGGATGCCGGCGCCAGCCGTCATGCCCATGCTCCACCCGGTGCGTATGTCCTCCACGACGCCGTAGTCGTCCATGTTGCGTGTTCGTTCGAACGCTCGGAACGACTCGAAGCCGAAAGTAACGGTCGGCTCGACGGCGCGTCTGGCCAGCCTGACGGTGTCGCGCGCGAAGTGCGTCCGGTTGGCTTCGACTCGCGGCGCACCGGGGTAGTCCACGTCGAGGTAGGCGACCCTCACGGTGGCTTTCGCCCTGTCGGACGGATCGCCCCAGGCCCTGGCGAACCATGCGCTGCCGGAGAGCTGCTCTCTCGGTAGCTCGACGACGATAGCCCCGGAGCGGTACATCCGCCGACGCGTGTCGAGCCATCGGAGCCGCCATCCGCCCGCAATTCGGGTCGCCAGTCGATAGAACGGACGAGTCGTCTCGAGGTCGATCTCGCGCCCCGTGCTCGTTCGGCTGGCGATGCCGCGCAGGTACCACCGACTGCCAAACAGCCGCGGGTCGGTGTACTCGCCGAGCCACGTGGTCTGATCCGGCTTGTGCAGGACGGCCGCGCCGATCCGCTTGCCGCGGCCGAGGAAGTTCGTCTCGATGACGAACGCGCCTATCTCGCGGCTGCCGCCTCCGCCCTCGAGCACCATTCCCGGGGCGAGCGAGAAGTTGTCGCTGGTGCGCACGTGGACGTCCGCCACCCCGCCACCGACCGGGCGCACGCTGATGTCGGCCTCGTTGATGAAGCCATATGCCCGCAGGTTGCGTTCGGATTCGTGGATGTCGCGAGCTCGGATCGTGTCGCCGACGCCGAACAGCAATTCCCGCCGTATCACGTGGGGGCGCGTCCTGATGTGTATCCAGTTCACGACGCCGTATGCCCACTGGACAGCCGGATTGGGGTCGCGTGCTTCCGGCGACCACGGCGGTATCACGTCGCCGTTCTCGATCGAGATGCTGCGCACCACGCTCATCGCGAGCGTGTCGGCTGCCATCGACGTGTCGGCGAGTGGCCCCGCTGCCGCCGACGCGGCCAGCACGATCTGCACGAGTGCGGCTAGGCTGCGCACGGCGGTACCCGTTCTGCTGCGGCTGTAAACACAGCCGCAGCGACACGTTCGGCCACTGTCAGGCCGTCGTCGGCCAGGTCGGTGTTGGCAATCCGGTTGCGCACTCGCATCGCCTGCTCGGACCAGTGCGAGTCGGGCATCGACATGGTACGGCGAATCGTCTCGGCGAGCGCCGCCGACGTCAGATCGCTCTGAACCAACTCGGGATACACGGCTTCGCCCAGGACGATGTTCGGCAGGCCGCAGAAATCGACACGGACGAGCCGCTTCGCTATCGAATGCGTGAGCCTGTCGGTGCGGTAGACGATCGTGGTCGGCACCCCGGCACACGCGGCTTCGAGCGTGACGGTGCCCGCACACGCAACGGCGGCAGATGCACCGTCCAGCACCTCCCCGGTGCACCCAACGGCGATCTTTATCGGCGTGC
The DNA here is from genome assembly GCA_964606675.1 of uncultured bacterium. Classification (GTDB taxonomy): domain Bacteria; phylum Latescibacterota; class MWCZ01; order MWCZ01; family MWCZ01; genus CAZSJP01. The sequence goes on along the minus strand of CAZSJP010000029.1, from coordinate 8,346 downwards.
CGACCGACTCGCGCACCCAACGCTCGGCTGCCCGGTCGTGCACAGCGAACACGGCGTTGTGCGCGGCCCCTGAGCGTGCGAGTGCCTGACATGCGCCGACCATGATAGGCGCCAGCGTCCGAACTTCGGATCGCCGGCTTCCGGGCAGCAACGCCAGGTGGCTGCTTGAGGTGGTGCTCCGCGCGGACCCCGCCAGGTCGTCGGCCAGCGGATGGCCGAGCCACAGGACTCTCTCGCCCGGCATCCATTCACAGAACGCGTCGCGTTCCCAGCCGAACGCCGTCACGACCACCGACGAGCGCTGCGATACGAGTCGCGCTCGCCCGGGCCGCCACGCCCACACCTGCGGGGGGATATAGTACACTGTTGGGACGCGCATCGCGCACGCATGCCGCAGGAACCTGAGATGAACGTCCGGCGAGTCGATCACGACAGCTACGTCGGGCCGTTCCCGTCGCACAAGGGCTAGCGCATCTCGGTAGGCGCGGACGAGTGCCCGAAGGCGGACGACGGGCTGCAACAGCCCCATGACTGACGCGCCCTCGGGGATATCCGCACCGACGACGCCGGATGCCCTCATTCGCGGCCCAGCGACGCCCACCAAGCGAACGGACGGTTCCCGTCGCAAGAGCGCGGACGCAAGCGCGGCCCCCCATCTGTCGCCGGAGGGCTCGCCCGCCGAGAGCCATATCGTCATCGCGAAATCGCTCCGGACCGCTTGAGCCGTGCTCGGCGGAGGAGAACGGACGTGGCTATCGCCGCGAGAGTGGCGACCACGCTCTGTCTCGTGCGTCGTTCGCTCAGCCAGGCGGCTCGCCAGTTCGGAGCGGCGGGAGCTCGCTTCGGCGTTCGGGCGAGCCACTCTTCTTCCCAGATCATGATGGGGCCGTACTGAACGAGCCAGAGCCACGGGAAGAGGATCGGCAGCCACGGCCAGCCCGCGCCGGATGCCACCAGAAGTCCTTCCGAGACCAGGGCGTTGGCGTAGTAGAGCGGGTGCCGAAGATGCGCGTATGGGCCACTAGCCACGGCCGTATCGGGCGCCTGGCCTCGCGTTCGGGATTGCGGGCCGACGTGAGCCACGGCCCACAGCCGCATCGCCAGCCCCGCGGCAGCCACGCACAGGCCCCAAACTGGCCACTTGCCCCGCAGCTGCGCCCGGACCGCGATCAGGACAGCCAGCGGGACGGCAGTCCAACTCCTTGCACGAAACAGGGCCTCGCCGACACGAGGCAGGGCATGTGCCATCCTGTGACGCGCCCCCGTCACCGCACTACTCCTCGCGCGCTGGCCGTGACGAACGCCGCGAAACGATCGCGTTCGGCCGATGGCTCCAACTCGTCGAACCGAGCCAGCGCCTGAGACGTGTTCAGCCCGGATCGGTAGAACAACCGGTAGAGCTTCTTCAGACGACCGATTCGCTCCGGCTCGAACCCGCCACGCTTCAGGCCGACGGTGTTGAGGCCGCACACGCGAAGTGGCTCGCCGGCCACCAACACGTACGGCGGCACGTCCTGAACGACTCTGAAGCCGCCGCCGACGTAGCTGTAGGCACCAATGCGGACGTACTGGTGCACCGGCACCATCGCGCTAACCGTTGCGTGCGGCTCGATCTCCACGTAGCCCCCGAGAGCGGCCCCGTTGACCAGCACGACGCCCTCGCCCACGTTGCAGTCGTGCCCGACGTGCGCGCCCGCCATCAAGAGACAGCCGCCGCCGACGCGCGTGACCCCGTCGGCCGATGCAGCACCGTTGACGGTCACGTGCTCGCGAAGCACCGTCTCGGAGCCGATTTCAACGCGACCGAACCGAGCCGGAGCGGGACGCACCTGCGGGTCCAGCCCGAGTATGACACCAGGGAACGCCCTCACGCCGCGGCCGAGAGCGACTCCGGACCCGATGACGACGTGCGACTCCAGCCGACAGTCGGCCCCAAGCGTCGCTCCGTCGTCGACAACGGTGTACGGTCCGACCGTCACCGTCGGCGAAAGATCGTCCGGCACTACCGCCGTGGGGTGCACCATGTCCATGAGGCCCCGCTATCCCTCGCCGTCGGCGGCCTCGCGGGGCCGCACCACGGCGGTCATCTCGGCCTCGCTGGCGATCTTTCCGTCGACACGTACCTCGCCGGACATGACGTACAGCTCTCGCTTCTGCTTGATCACCTTGACGTGCAGGAGCAGTTGATCGCCCGGCCGCACGACCTTCCGGAATATGGCCTTGTCGATGCGTCGGAAGAAGACGTCCAACGTCTCGCCGGGGTTCTCCTCGGCCAACTTGCCGAACAGCATCACGGCTCCCGTCTGCGCCAGCGCCTCGAGTTGGAGCACGCCCGGCATCACGGGTTCATCGGGCCAGTGGCCCTGGAAATGCGGCTCGTTGGCGGTCACGTTCTTCAGCCCGACGACGCCGTCTTCCGTCACTTCGACGATCTTGTCTACGAGCAGAAACGGGTAGCGGTGGGGTATCCGCGACATGATCCCCTTGATGTCGATCACTGGTTCGCCCATCGTTTCCTCCTGTGTGCATTTCCCGGCGGTTCGTCCTTCTGTCGTGCGAGTTCCCTGAGCAGCCGATGCGTCGTCGAGTGCCCGGAGCCGCGGCATTCGATCCTGCACGGTGCCATCGGGCCCGCCAGATATACGTCTCCCATCAGGTCGAGAACTTTATGCCGCGCGAACTCGTTGGGCCAGCGAAGCCGTTGCGGCGCAAGCAGCCCCTCGGCGGTTGTCTCCAGCGTCACGTCCGGCCACCAGCGTGAAATGTCGGCGGCAAGCTCGGGAGATGCCGGCACGTCCATGTGTACGAGCGAGTTCTCGGGCGTTCCGCCGCGTATGTAACCGGAACGACGCGCCTCGACGACTTCGCTGAGCCTGCAGAACGTCCTCGCGGCAACGAACTCGGCCATGAACCCAGATCGATCGGTCAGCCGCGCGTCATGGGCCGGGCTGCGTTCGCTCGCCGAGTCTTCCGTCGCAACCTCTGCCGAATAGTGTACCGACCACGCCTCGGCGGGCGCAAGCTCGATCGATCGCGCGCCATCGTTCACGACGATGGGGCTTTCCACGGAGACCGGAGCCTGTGACGGTATCTCGCAAAGGCCCGCATCCTTGATCGCATCGACCCAGACGGCCGCGCTTCCGTCGCCCGCCGGCAGTTCTTCCGAATCCAACTCGACGGTGAGTCCCGCCACGTCGAGGGCCCAACACGCTGCAAGGAGATGCTCGACCGTGACCACCGACACCTGGCCGTTGTGCAGAACGGTGCAACGCTCGGACTCGGCAAGCGATTCGGTGATCGCCGCGACCGGATCGCTGCCGGGAACGTCGCTACGGCAGAAGAAGACGCCGGGTTCGCCGACCGGCACCAGGCTTGCCCTGACGCGCCGCCCGGTATGCATCCCCACGCCCTCGACCACACGCGCGGAGCGAATCGTGAAACTCACGCGTCGCCCTCTTTGGCGCCGCCCGACCGACGCGACAATCTCCGCAACATCGCTTCGGCGCGTCGCTGCTCCGAAAGAGGCCGTGCCGGGCTTCCGACCACGGTGCCGCCGCACGTCTTCATCACCGCCGACGACGCCCCGATACGGCTCTCGGGAGCGATTGTCACGTGATCGGCTACGCCGGCTTGCCCCCCCATAAGCGTCCCAGCGCCCACAGCGGCGCTTCCCGCGATCCCGCACTGAGCGGCGATCATCGTCTCGGCACCGATTGACACGTTGTGGGCTACGTGGACCAGGTTGTCGATCTTGCAGGCGCGCCCGAGTACGGTTGCGCCAATCGTCGCTCGGTCGATGGTGCAGTTGGCGCCGATCTCGACGTCGTCCTCGATAACGACCGTGCCGACGTGGGGCATGCGGCGCTGAGTTCCGTCTATCGTGGCAAAGCCGAATCCGTCGCTGCCGACGACTGTACCGGCGCCGATCAGCACCCTCGCCCCGATGGTGACGTCGTCCATCACGACCGCATTGCAGCCGACGGACGATCCTTCGCCAACCGAGGCTCCGGCACGGATGCGCGCGCCTTCCCCGATCATCACATGGGCGTCGATCCGCGCGCCGCTGCCGACCGACGCGTACGCTTCGATACGATCGGAGGGGTCGATGACGGCACTCGGGTGGATACTCGCCATCGGATGACGAAGCGGCACCAGGGGCGCTTCCCCGGCGAACAAAGCCAGGACGTGCCAGAACGCGGCGCGAGGGTCGTCCGCGATGAGGGCCGTGCCATGGGGCAGATCCTCGGACAACTCGTGGCCGACGATGACGCCGCAGGCCTTCGTGATCAGGGCCTCGCCGCGGTACCGGCGATCGAGATACACAGAGACGTCATGCGGGCCAGCATCGGCCAGTGGGACGATACCGGTTGCGACTGCCGCCGGTGGTCCCGACCACCTCGCTCCGACACGGGATGCGATCTGTGCCAGAGCGTGGCCTTGCACCTGCCGGTGCATCGGTCACTCCTGGTTCATGGCTTCGATGATCTGACCGGTCAGATTGTGCTCTTCAACGTCGCGCATGTACGCGATTGCCTGGCCGTCCAGCACCAGATCGTAGCCGTTGGCTTCCGCCACGGTCTTGATCATCTCGATCACTCTCGCGTCGATGGGGCGAACCAGTTCGGCCTGCTGCCGGACGATGTCCTGTTCGGTCTGAGCGGCCCACTGCTGGTATTCCTGGAGCTTCTGGCGAATCTGCCCTTCGCGCCGAGCACGGGTCTGTTCGGTCATCAGGCTCTGCTGCCGCTGAAGCTGATCCTGCAAGCGCTGTAGCTCGCCCTGCTTCTGTGTGGCCGCTTGCTCTTGCTCGGCGACAATCTGCTGAATACGCGTGCCGACCTCCTGATACACCTCTGCTCGCGCCCTGATCTCTTCCATGAGGACATAGCCGATCTTCGACACCTCGGCGTCTGCCGCCGATGGCATCCACGCCGTAAGGAAACCCGCGACCACAACCAGCGTACCCATCATCATTCTGCGAATCATAGAACTCCTCCAACCAATGTGTATGGTCTATTCTGCGTATAGCACCGCACCGATTCAGCCGATCCGGACCTTCTATCTGAGCAGCGTCGGCCCAATCTGGAAATGGGTCTCCCACTGCCGGCCACCTTCGATCGCACCTCGATCGAAGCCGTATGCGAAGTCTAAGCCGATTATGCCCGCCAGCGGCAGTATGAACCTAACGCCGAGCCCAAGCGACCGTCTCAGGTGGGTTGGGTCCATCTGGCCGACGTCTCGCCACGCGTTCCCGGCGTCGCCGAATGCCGTTGCGTATATCTGCTGTTCGACGATCGGGAAGTTGATCTCGGCGGTCGTGATGAGCGTGGTGAAGCCTCCGGTCAGCCGATTGTTGTCGTCGCGCGGACCGATGCTGTAGTCGTAGTAGCCCCTGATCTGACCGTCGAAGCTGATGCCGCCTGGGCGGAATCGTTCTCCGAGCGGCACGTCGAGCGGCCTGCTCGTGTTGACCTGCCCGAACATCGTCTTCAACGCCAACGAAGGCACCCACCCGTAGATATCGATGAGCGGCACGTAGTAGTTGAGGTTCACCTCGTGCTTTCGGTACGACACGTCGCCACCGAACGGCCCGCCGGCAAACTGCAGATCGTACGAGAAGAACGACCCGCTCGTCGCGAACATCGGCAGGTTGCGAGAGTCTCGCGTGTAGCCCACTCCAACGCTGGAGCTGATCAGCGACGGGTCTTCCGGGTCGCTGACGTATGCCCGCTTGTCCTGCGTCGTGAAGTACGCCGGGAAGGTGTACGTCTCGCTCCGGAATGAGTAACTGGTGTAGACTCTGGAGTAGTCGTCGGGCCAGCGAAGCCTCCTGCCGACTCGCACGCTGAAGCCGCGGGTCTGCTCGGTCACGTCTAGCTGGCGCCTGATGTTGAACAGCGTGAACGTTCCCGAAGTCGGCGTATCGCGAAGCCACGGCTCGGTGAAGCTCAGGTAGAAGCTGGTGCGATTCTGACCGAACTCCCATTGGAAGTCGAGTTGCTGGCCGTTGCCGAGCAGGTTCGGAATTCCGAGGCCTATCGAGCCGACCCACTTGTCGACCTCGCCGTAACCTATCGCCATGTTGACGGTGCCGGTGGGCTTCTCCTTCACCGTGAGCACCACGTCGACGTTGCCGGACGGAAGCGGCTTCACGTCCGGCTCTACACTTTCGAAGTAGTTGAGATAGAATACGTTCCGGTGGCTGCGTTCCAGGTCGGACCTGCGGAATATC
>CAZSJP010000029.1:0-2104 GCA_964606675.1 uncultured bacterium | reverse complement strand
CAGTTCGCGCCGTATCACTTTGTCTTTGGTTCTGTCGTTGCCGACTATGTCGATGAACCGGACGCGCGACGGCTCGCGCTCCGTAATGGAGAATGCCACGTCGATCGTATCGCCTCTCGGCGTCTCCACGGGGTCTATCCCGACGTTCCAGTAACCGTCTTCCTGGTAGGCGGACGCGAGCCTGAACACGGACTCGTTGAAGGCTTCTCTGTTGTAGACGTCGCCTTCGGACAAGCGCAGCGTTCTGTGGATGTTCTCGTCCGAGAGCAGATCGTTGCCATCCCACGATATCTTGCCATAGTGGTACTGATTTCCCTCGTGGACGTAGATATCGATGTTCAGATCCGACTGCGATTCGTCCACGTAGATGGAATCTCTGAGAACGCTGGCCTCGCGATAGCCGAGTTTGCGGTAGAACGCGAGCACTTTGTCTTTGTCTTCCCGGTAGATATCTTCGTCGAAGTCGGCCGAGCGCCACCAGCGGTCTTCCTTCGTGTCCATCTGATCGCGTAGTTTGCCTTCCGGGATTTCCTCGGCGCCGATGAACCGTATCGCCTGGACTTGGACCCTGTCGCCCTCGTCGACCACCATCTCCAGGTTCACGCTGCCCCTGTCCGCCTGAGTCTGCACGGGCACGACCGTCGCCAGGTAGTGGCCCTCCTCGCGATAGGCTGTCAGGATGTCTTCGCGAGCGCGAGCGAGCGCCTGCGGGCTCACGATCTGCCCGCTCAGGATGCGGATCTTGTCCTGCAAGTCCTCCTCGCTGATCTTGTCGGCCCCGGTGATCGTCATGATGTTCAGTATAGGAAACTCGGAGACTTCTATGATGATCTTGCTGCGACCGCGACTGATCGACTCGTGCATTATCTTGACGTCGTCGAATACGCCGACGGCATATATGTTCCGAATTGCCGCCTGGATCTGAGAAGTGGTGATCTCGTCTCCAACGACCAATCCGCTGGTCGCGCGGATCAGGCGCTCGTTGGAGCGGATTTGCCCCCGTACGACGAGGCTGTCGACCGTAGCAGCGGCCGCCATCTGGTAGCCCGACACGCAGAGAACGAAAAAGACGACCGACAGGATACGACCTAACCGCACAGTTTGTCCCTCTTGGTTGCGCATTCTCGATGATGGTATGGCGCACTATCTTGCTTTCGTCCGTCGAATGCAGGACAGAACAAGTAAAAATACACGGCGCCGAGGCTCATGCACAGTGGCACGACCGGCAAACGCTACGCTTATACGCAGCGGAAATCGACTGTGTTCCGCACTTGCCGCAAACTTGCCGCCCGAAGAACCCGGACATAAGAGACGCACCTTTGCCTCTCGGGACTTATTTGCGATTCTTTCGTGGTGAGGTATTCCCAGACGCTTGTCGGGCCCTAACAGGAACTCGAATCCCATGCCTTCTCCAATTCGACAGTTCTCGCTGGTTCTGCACTCGCACTTGCCGTACGTCGTCTCGCACGGCAAATGGCCGCACGGGGTCGATTGGCTGAACGAGGCCACCGCGGAGACGTACATCCCGCTGCTGAACGTATTCTCCGAGATGGCGCGCGGCGGCATCTCGCCCCACGCAACTCTCAGCATCACGCCCGTGCTGGCGGAGCAACTCGCCGACGAGTCTTTCCTGGCGGGGTTCGACGGCTACCTCGGCATGAAGATCGACGCGGCCAAAGCCGATGCCGACTACTTCGGCAAGACGTCGGACCGGGCGGAGCAGAAGCTGGCCGAATACTGGCACAAGGTCTACAGCGACCTGCGTGCCGACTTCAACGTCGTATACGGCCGCGATCTGATCGCCCGCTTCCGATCGCTGCAGGATGAAGGGCATATCGAGCTTATCACCTGCGCCGCGACTCACGGATACCTGGCGCTTCTCGGCAACGACGAATGCGTTCGTGCACAGGTCCGGCAGGGCGCGGAAACGTACGAGAAGCACTTCGGGCGACCGCCTCGCGGCATCTGGCTTCCGGAATGCGCCTACAGGCCGCCGTACCACTGGACGGCTCCGGTCGGCGACGCGATAGCGCCGTCCGATCGGCTTGGCGTGGATGCGATCCTGAGCGAGTTCGGCATCGAGTATTTCGTGCTCGACACGCAT
>CAZSJP010000028.1:0-15535 GCA_964606675.1 uncultured bacterium | reverse complement strand
CCGTAGAAAAGAGCCAGTCCCGGGATCATCAAAAGGACTAAGGCCGTCGACGTCAGCATCCAAGCCGTATCGCCCGAATCGATCTCACCCGCAGAAGCCGATGTCGCGCTCAGCGACATGAGCAAAGCGAGCACGCGAATCTTCATCACGACATTCACCTCCGCACATTCGTTGTCGCATCCCCCACGCTCGTCCGATGGCGAAAATCGCTTGGCCGAGCATCGGAGGTGCAGACAAATCCAACTCACGTGCTAGAAGCTAGTCGGACACTGTTTCGAGTCCGTATCGAATTGGTTACGCAACTGTAACGGAGAGATTAAATCGAAGATAAGCTACGTCTGTAAATCGTCGCCACTGGCTTGCCTATGCACCCACGCCCACACGCAGTAGGGCGGACACTATCAGCTTCTTCAGAATCGCAGGACTACCTACGAGCCAACGTGGGGGCGGGGTCTCCCCGTCCCTATCCGTCGTACGTCTTGGCGAATCCGGGAGGTGTGGTACAACCATGTCGGTAGGCTCGTGCTCTGCGGGCACGCGAGCATTCCTGCATGCTCAATCAGCCTCTGAGATGAAACGCTCCTGCCGGAACCTACGCCGACGCAACGGCCTGTAGGGACGACGCTTGCGTCGTCCGCTCTGCAGACGTTGGTAGTGCCTCCAGAACTGCGAGACTGTCTGCGAGCCGCACTACTCAACCAGATCCCGCAAGTCGCCAATCACGTGGTCCGGCTGTGGGCCGGTACCCGGCACTCCCGCTCCCTCAGCGTCAATCCATATCGCCGACAACCCTACGCCCTTCGCACCGACAACGTCCCGTGCGAAACTGTCGCCAACATAGGCTACCGACGCTCGCTCGGCCGAAATCTCGGCAAGAGCTGCTTCGAACAAGCGCGGCGATGGCTTGACGCAACCGTGTTCCGATGAGAACACGATTGTATCGAACAAATCGCGAACGCCTGCCCGCTCAAGCGCGTCGAGGAAAATGCCGCCCCGCGCCCAAACGTTTGAGACAATACCTAGTCGGTGTGTCTTTCTCAGCCGATGGAGGGCATTGACGTACTCTGTCGGGATCGTCCCAAGCTCGTGCAGCGCAAAGACCGATTCGAGCAGACCTAGCTCGAATTCGGAGAGATCGTTCGCGTTGGGGATATCGCGCAAGTAGTCGATAACCTGTGGGAAGTGCTCGAACATGGCGGGGTCTTGGTAGTCGGCATTCAGTCGCTCGAACGCGCTGCCGACAATCCGGCGGACAGTGTTTGCGTCGAGAAAGCCCCCGCCGACCGATCGATATGTCGCGTGATAGTCTTCGGATTCGCCGAAGTTGTCGGCGTCGAACATGAACGTACCACCCATGTCGAGTAGCAACACTTCGAATCTGTCGATGAAGTTATCCATGCTCAATCCGTACCCGGAGATTCCGAAGGAATCTCCTAACGTCTAACGTCCGCAGAGCGAACTACGTCAAGCCTGCGTCATTCCGCTCAGATGCACCACCATGTCGTTCGGTTCGGCGAGCCATACCTCGTCGCCACCAACCTTGAGCACCGTCTCGAAGCGCTCGCGCAGTTCTTCGGTCGTGCAGTCTTTCGCCGGATGTATCGGCTTCCCGGGCATCGGGCAATGGCAGTAATCGATGACCCACCCGCCGACGTCGCGCGCCTGATGGAGGCGCTTGTAGGGGTCGAACACGCTGTTGAACGGGTCCGGGTATTCCGTGTGCAGCGGCACTCGGCCAAGCCGCATCGGGTCGGTATCGGGCGTGTTGACCATGTCGTAGATCGTTATGATCGAGTTGTAACCGCCCGCCTCGGCAACGTCTCGCGATGCCGGGTACGAGTAATTGTTGCCGGGCACGCAGAACATCGTCACGCGCATCTCGGCTGCGTCTTCGAGCACTTTGCGCGCCTCGTTCACCTCGTACACTGCGTTCTCGGGGCCGATCCCGGCGTGTGTCATGCTGTGGCACGAGATGCCCCAGCCCTCGCGCGCAAGGTCGTGCAGTTCGTCTTTCGAGAGAATCATCATGCCGTCGTAGCTCGACCCCGGCACGTCGCGCACGACGCCCACCTGGCTCGCCACCAGCGCCGCGTGGCCCGGCACGCCATACTCGCAGTGAATCGCCAGCGCATGGTCGAGCAACGCCGCGCATCCCTCATCGTAGGTGATCGAATACGCCCAAGACTTGTTGTTTGGGTAGGTCATGTTTGGCTCCTATGAGACCGTCGTTGGCCGTCACTCTCTGGCGAACTTGCGCATCTTGGCGGTATAATCGGTGAATAGCGAGTTCGACGGTTCGAAGAAGTCGAACGACGTGTACAGTCTCTCTGTGAGCTTCTGCACCACTTCAGGCAGCCCGTCCCGAATGCCAGTCGGTGTCACCACGATCTCTGAGCTAACGATGTCCTGGCGGGATCTGTGGCCGTCGATGAATGGATTCGGTGTATCATCCAACCACACTAGGTGCCGGCCCGACAGGCCGCGCCACGAGACACGGCAGTCGATACTCGCTTGTTCCGCGTTGTCGTCCACGAGGGCCCGGTTCATTCGCTCGGCATGCAGCAGGCACTCTCCGAGCAACGTCACAGGCCAAGCTATGTCGAACATGCTTCCGGGCGGTGTGTCGGCGCCCGCCTCGTCCTCCCCGTAACCCCGAAGCAGGTACATCCATCCACGGGGCGAGACCCGCCAGAAGTGGGATTGTCGCGGGCCCCTGTAGGCCGGTCTGGCCAACCAGCATTCGATATCATTGTCCGAGAAGTATGGCTTGAAATCATCTGCACTGAAGACATTCCAAGGTGCCCAGTTGCTCTCTCGGCCCTTCACCTTCTGCAGGATGCGCTGGAGGTCTGGCAGGCTTGGAGACTGGAAATCTCCGATGACACGATAGGCTACTGTCCAACTGCCGTGCTCGTAGGGATTGCGGTCGTCCGGCAGATCGTTTGCCACGAGGTTGCGCCAGCGCCACTCTGCGTCTTCTACCCAAGTCTCGAAGTCCGCCCGCGCCTGGCTATCGTCGTTTGGCGTCTGCAAGCTCTCACTTGGGCCGGTCGGTATGGCCCGCAGCGCACGCATCAGCTCGTCGTACGGTCGCGCTGCGTCGTGCGGCACGGCGTGGAACCGGCCCAAACGGGCTGGTATGTCGCACTGTTCCAGCTTGTATGGTATGACGTAGATACTGCCCTCAGGCCGCATCTCGTACGCGTCGAGCGCGAGGGTCATCTCCTTTTGAACGAACCCCGTCTTTCCCGTCGCTGTTTCTGAGAGAAACACAACAAATGCGTCTGAATCGCCGATGCGCTTCGTGATCTCAGCTCGCCAGTCCTGTCCGGGAACGAGGTCCTTCTCGTCAAGCCAAGGCGATATTCCCGGCTCAACTGCGAGGCGCTCGTAGAGTGCGCGCACCGCCGGCTTGTCCTCGTGTGCGTGACACAGGAACACACTCAGCTTTCGACGCTTAGACACCTCCGGAACCTGTAGCTCTCTGGGCTTGGGCGCCGCCCGAACTCGACCGTTCTGAGCAGCGAGAGAGATGGCATCGATCAACCATACGCGCACCTCGTTGTCGCCCGAGGTCGCGAGAAATGGCTCACTAGGATGAAAGGCCATTCCCGAGTACCAAGTCTCGGAGCTTTCAGGTATTGTTGCCACTGGCGTCCAATCGTCGCACCGCCATAGATGGACGTTGTCATCAACCGACTTCGATGCTAGAAGGCGACCGTCGTGAGAGAACGATACGGATGAGACGGAACCGAGCTGCTGCGGCAAAACGGCCTCCAGTTTGCGATTCATGACGTCCCAAATGTGAATCTGCCATTTCAGCGAGCCAACTGCCAGTCGGCAACCGTCGGGCGACCAAGCGAGGCTTAGGCCCCATGAGTTGGCCGTGTGAAGCCGTGCGATGAGCCGGCCCTCAGCGTCCCAGATCAGCGCGCCGTCATCATCGGCAACGGACGCAAGCAGCTTCCCGCTTGGCGCCCACGCCAAAGCGTTGACGACTCCACCGTGGGACTCGTTCTCTTTGGTCGCGTGCAGCAGCGTGACCTGGTGGTCTCCGGCACTTGGCGCCTGACAGAGCAACACGCGCCCATTCCGAGTCCCGGCCGCAAGAACGTTGCATGTCGGCGACCAGTCGACTGCGCTGCCTGTTTCGAACACATCGACGGCGTGTTCGAACTGGAGGAGATCCATCGTTCGTAGGTCGTGCACGAATAGGGATCCCGCCTGGACTGCAAGCATGTGTCCGTCACTTGAGAATGCTAAGTCTATTATTGTAGCGGTGGTGCGCAGATCGAAGCGAAGCTCTCCGGTGAACGGGTTGAAACATTGAGTGAGACCGTCGCGGGTTCCGAGGCCCACTAGGCATGACTCAGTGGACCATGCGAGCCTGTAGATCAGGTCTGTCGCTCCGTCGAGGGTCCTGATCAGTGTGATGCCCTGAGGAGAACCTTGTGAGTCGTGGCGGTCAACCATTCTGTCCCTCCCTACGAAGCCGCGTTGGCTTCGGACGTCAGCTCCCCATACAGATCCGGCCTGCGCGTATTCTCATATATCTGCCGCATGTCGGCATAGCTTTCGCCCCAGAACGGCATGCGCCACTTCGGGTCGAACTCCGCAATGGCGACGCCGGGCTGGTGGCCGGTCGAGACGATCACGCGTGCGTCCGGCGCGATGACTTTGGCGTAGCCCATGCTTTTGCCCGCCAGATACGGCATCTGGACGTACCGCGAGAGCGCAAGGTATATCTGGTTGTCCGCCGCGCGCGCCTTCTCGACGGCTTCGAGCATGTCGCCGGTATAATCCATGTACATCGTTGGCAGGAGCACCATGTCGGCCCCTTTGAGCATGTAGATGCGGAACTGCTCGGGAAAGTGGATGTCCATGCAGATCGAGATGCCGAACTTCACGCCCTCGAAGTCGAACACCGGGAACGGATCGGGCTTTCCCGTCGCGGGGTCGACATCGGGCGAGGTGTCGATGTACTCCTCAGTAGGAGCCGGGTGCTTCTTCCGGTACGTGCCCAATAGCTCGCCCCGGCGATCCAGCACGAATCCCAGATTGGCGATGCCGGTGGCATCGCCGACTGGAGAACCGGCCCCAGCAAGCCTCGCCGAGACGCTGCCGACAACGCCGATCCGGTGCACTTTCGCTTTCTCTCGGCAGCCGATGAAGACAGGGTGCTCTTCGAGCGTGTACAAGCCCGGCTTATCGCCTGCAACTATCCCCGGTTCCTCAGGTACCAGCACCATGTCGGCGCCGCGTTCGCCCGCTTCCGCCACCGCGGCAATCGTGCCTTCGACGCAGCCCTCTATCGGTATCGAGCTGACTGCGAGACGGAACAGCTTCTTCATGTAGCCTCCTGGTCGCGCTCGGCCTCCGTATCAACCCGAGAGGGTGTCTCTGGCGAACCGAACGTCGTCGTCGGTGAGCGGCCTACCCGACGCAGCCACGTTCATCTCGACCTGAGCGCTGTTCCGGAAGCCGGGGATCACGCAAGCGACAGATTCTACGTGCAGAATGTACTGGAGAGCCATCCGACACAAGTCGGCGGTCGCGTCGCCGAAACGCTCCTTGAGGCGCGCCATCTTCGGCTCCAGCTTCGCCAGACTCTCCGCGGTGAATCGTCCCGATTCCTTGCGCTGGTCGCCGTCATCGAATGTTGGCGGGTCGGACGCTCGGTACTTGTCGAGCAACAACCCCTGTCCAAGCGGCGTGAACGCCACAAACGACATCTCCCGCTCTTCAAGCAGCTTGCGCACGGCCGTTTCTGAGCGGATGAATCCGTCATCGAGAGCATTGGCCCAACTCTGAAGCACAGCAGGGCGGATCTTCGGCACCAATCTGATGAAATCGTCCTCGTTGTGCGCCGAAAGCCCGACGAGGCGCACCTTGCCCTCCTCTTTCAGGCGATACATCATCTCGACGGCTTCGTCCAGATAGCGGTCGTCCGGCCCGAAGTTGCCCTGATGGAAATAGTAAATATCGAGATATTCACGCTTTAGGTTCTTTAGCGATTGCTCACACTGGTGCCTGATGTGCAGCGCTTCGTATGCGTGACCAGCGGTGCCTTTGAAGAACCCGACTTTGGTCGCGACGACAACCTGGTTCGTCAGGCTGCCCAGGGCGGCGGCGAGCATTCGCTCGGCGCGCCCATTGCCGTAGACGTCGGCGTTGTCGAAATGGTTCACGCCGCTGTCGAGGCCGAGTTCGATGGCGCGGGTCGCTTCGTCTGCGTCCACGTTTGCCCAACCGTTGGGCGCGCCATCCACCCAGTTTAGTCCGCCGAGCGTCCAGCAGCCGAGGCTGACTTCGGACACCTCGACATCGCTCGTGCCGACGCGTCTGTACAACATCGTCAGATACCTTTTCTTGGTTCAGGGAGTTGGGCGTCTCACTGTGGGGACGAAGATTCCCGGCCGCCCTCGTCGCCCAGGCCGGCAGCCCATCTCTTGTGGAACGGCTCGGCCGACGGCAGCGGCATATCGCGGTGGTCGGTCCACCCGCCAAACGGCTTGGGCAGCCACGCGGTCCACCCCTGTTTGCTCCACGGAGCGAGAAACCATCGCATCAGGCGAGCGCCCAGTCGGTAGGTCTTGCCGGACCGCATACCTATCGACCACATGCGAAACATCATTCGCTCGACAAACGGCGTCGTCTTCGCAGCACCCTGTTCGGAGCGCATGTTGAGCAGTAGACCGGGGATATCTATGCGGACGGGGCACGCCTCAAAACACGCGCCGCAAAGCGACGACCCGTGAGGAAGGTGCCGGTATCGTTTCATGCCGTCCGAGATGGGCGTCAGTAAGGAGCCGATTGGGCCGGGGTACACTCCGCCGTACGAGTGTCCACCAACATGGCGATAGACCGGGCACGCGTTGAGGCACGCCCCGCATCGAATACATTGCAGCACTTCGCGATAAGGCGAGGCCAGCAGGTCGGTCCGGCCATTGTCCAGCAGAACGACGTGCAACTCCTCGGCGCCGTCAGCTTCCCCATCGGCCCGGGGGCCGGTGATGAGATTGGTGTAGACTGTCATTGGCTGCCCGGTAGCACTTCGGGCTAGAAGCTTCAGAAATACCGGTAGGTCGTCCATGCGCGGAACGATCTTCTCAATGCCCATGAGCGCGACGTGCACACGCGGCCACGTCGTCGTCAGTCGACCATTGCCCTCGTTCGTCACCTGCGCGAGCGTGCCCGTATCGGCGCAGGCGAAGTTGACGCCCGTGATGCCCATGTCGGCCGATTCGAACTCATGACGCAACAGGTTCCGCGCTAGGACCGTCATTTGTTCAGGGTCCGGTGGGACGTCTTCGCCGAAAGCCGCGCTGAACGTCTTAGCGATCTGCTCCTTCGTTCGATGAACCACGGGAACGACGATGTGCGAGGGGCGATCGCCCGATATCTGGAGGATGTACTCGCCGAGGTCCGTTTCGACAACGTTGAACCCGTCTAGCAAAAGCCGATCGTTCAGCTCAGTCTCTTCGCTAGCCATCGACTTCGACTTGACGATGCGGCGAACGCCTCGCTCGTGCGCGATTTCAGCGATTATGCGGTTGGCATCGTCGCTGGTCGAGGCCCAGTGGACTTTGCCTCCAGCCGCTTCGGCATTGTCGGCGAACTGCGCGAGGTACTCGTCGAGATGCGTCAGCACGTCGTCTTTGATTCGCGCGGCCCTATTGCGCACCTCGTCGCTCTGTGGCAGGCAATTCATGACCGCAGCGCGGGCGTCGTCGAATTTGCTTGTAGCTCGCGAGAGCGCTAGCTTCAGCGACTCATCGTCCAAAGCACGGCTGCATGCCGCCGCGAAATCCCAGACCGCCGGGCGTTCCGGCGGCGACTCGCTCCGTTTCGGCGCCATACCCTCGAAGCTCATGGGTGCGTAACCTCTCCGGCAAGGATTTGCGCAAGGTGGATAACTCGTATCGGTACATTTCGCCTGTGAAGCGCTCCGGAGATGTTCAGGATGCAACCGGTGTCGTTGACAACCACAGCGTCGGCGCCGGTGTCTATAATGCGATCGATCTTGTCGCAGACCATAGAACCGGAGACGGCAGGATGCTTAACGGCAAACGAGCCACCGAATCCGCAGCACCTGCTGCGTTCCTCAAGTGGAACGTATGTAGTTCCTGATAAGCGCCTTACGAGGTCTTCTGCTTCAGTGACGATACCCAGGCTGCGAAGATGGCACGTGTAGTGGTAGGTTAGCACTCCGTCGAATTGGGCATCGGGATCGGTGACGCCGAGAACTCGCACCAGAAACTCGATGAACTCGTACGTGCGATTGCTGAGGTCTTTCACGCGTTCAAGTAAGGCGGGGTCGTCGGCAAAAAGGCTCGGGTATTGCTCGCGCACCATCGCGGCGCATGAGGCGGAGGGCGACACGACGTACTCCGCCTCGGAGAAAGCGTCGATCATGTTTCGGGCGACGCGCCGGGCGTCGTCCCACGCTCCGCTGTTGAACGCTGGTTGGCCGCAGCACGTCTGTTCGGGTGGGAAGTCGACTTCCACCCCGCGGCGCCGGAGCAGCCGCACCATATCGACGCCGATCTGTGGCTCGAACAAATCGGCGAGACATGTGATGAATAGCGATGCACGCATCGAACAGACCTGTGGAATCGTCCCAGCACCCCGGCGTTTCACTCGAAAAGATAGGATGATCGACCATGCGGGGGAAACGCAGACGGTAGACAAGGCGAGGCGTACGCCCGATGCCGGCCGTACGCCCCCTGTAGGCCTTTTGCCCCTCTTGCCCTTCGGGTTCGCTCGTGAACGAGCTTCGTCAGAGCGTGCTGGTGCGCTTTACCACGCGGCCAAGGATCGTGACTGCATTCGACTGAGCGGTCTCGATCGAGTACTTGTCCAGGTTGCCTGGGACCAAGTCAGTCCACTTGTCCCGGAACAAGACCTTTGCCAACATGATCTCGCTCTCGGTCGAGCCACGCTTTCCACCGACCCGCACAAGTGCCAGCTCGCCGCTTGCGACCTCTTTGCTCGGGCTGATCACAGCCAGATCGCCGGGGTTGAGCGTTGGCGACATCCAGTCGTTCTCGATCGTAGCTACGAAAGCATCGACGTCTTCAACGTCTTCAAGAACGATGCAGCAGATGTCCTCGGTAGAGCCGGCATGTCCCGTCGGCAGATTGCCTTCGACGATGCTCGACCAGGAACGAACGGGCAGAGCGCGCATGGCCGTTTCGTACTCTTCGGCCGGTCGCTCGCTGATGCGCGACGTCAGGTATTCATACTCGACGTTGGACTTTTCGCGAACCGCATGCATGACGAAGGGGTAAGTGTCTTCCAGACCCAACGAATTGGCGAGCTTGATGGATGTCTCCAACGGTGGAATCTTCTCGCCAGACTCAATCTGCGAAATGTACGTCCCGGACGTTAGACCAACCTTCAGCCCCAACTCGCGTTGTGTCATGCCGCGGCGTTCGCGCTCGCGCTGCAGACGTCTCCCGAACTTCATCTAGGTACTCCTTCTCTCCTCGTCCTACCCACGGACGAGTGGTTCCTTTCCCCCATTCCTGTCGGCTGGGGAATGGGCGTGCCACAACGGCACTGACTGTCAGCCCGACGGACCCCGATCATTGATCCGGCGCGGGCAGGGGGGTACGAAGGCGCGATGTACAGTTAGATGATGCTGTTCTCCCGCGCCAGGAGAACGCTCATATTGTGCTCGTTACAAATGTAATCAGTTGATTCACGTATGTCAAGATTCTAAAACGGTTCTGGCGCAGAGCGCGGGACTATTGTCGCCGTCCTCTCGTTCGTGAAGATTCTACGAACGCATTCGCCTGGGTCCAGTGACAGTATATTGATGACCCACCCTGTTGTGGTTGTTTCGTTTATCGATACTCCAACTCACAAACCGCTGCTAGGAATCGCGAAAAGCACATCGGCCGTGCAAGCAGGTCGACCGCACGACGACACATCTGAGGACATTTCCCCCGAAGCCTATGCCAACAAAAGAATAGCCTTATTCGGGCCGGGCCAGGGATCGACAAGCGGCCACGGGCGGCCATGCGAAGCACTTGGCGTAGGCCACGCGCGCTTGTTTGGGACCCGGAAGACCCAACATCGAACCGACATTGCGCGGAAGATAACCGACGAAGGTGCATTCGGCAAGGGGAGCGCCCGTGACAGACGCGATTGCGGCTACCGCCCTTTGGAGTATTGCCGAAACGAAGCGATTCTTTGATCTAATCGCAGCTCGCATACCGCAGTCTCCTCAAGGCGCCCGAGACAATGGAAACACCCTGGTACCATACGTTCTTCGGCGACGACTACGCACGTTTTGACAACCATCCGCAAACCGCTCGCGAGGTGCGATTCGTCAGAACGCTGTTGGCCGAAAACGGTATCGAACGCGGCTTACTGCTCGATGTCGCATGCGGCTCCGGGCGACATGCCGCGCCGCTTCGTCGGTCGGGGTTCGAGGTCGTCGGGCTCGACCGCTCCGATGTGCTGCTTCAAAGGGCCAGGCGTCGGCGTTCAGATGTGCAGTGGGTGAAGGGCGACATGCTCGAACTACCATTCGCCGACGGTGCCTTCGACGCGGGAATATCCATGTTTAGCAGCCTGGGATACTTCGACGAAGAGTCGAGAAACTACCGTGTCCTGAGCGAGATCGGACGCGTGCTGAGGCCCGATGGCACGATGATCGTCGAGGCCGTCAACCGCGATTTCTTCATCCGACATGCCCCGCCACAGTCATGGTTCGCCAAAGATGGCCTGACCGTGCTCGAAGCGCGTGAGTTCGATCCAATCCGCAGCCGTTCGGAGGTCGACGTGGTCGTGCAGGAAGGCAGCGAACGGAGGAGGTATCATCACTCTATCAGGCTCTATACCGTCGCGGAACTGGCGATGCTTCTGGCCTCGCTTGAAGTGGACGTGACCGACATCGCCGGCGATTTCGATGGCTCGGAGTTCACTGTCGACTCGCCTCGGATGATATTGGTTGGACAACGCAGGTAGCTACAGAGGCGAAACGGCATGCGGGGCGTCTTCAAGGCCGTGATTCTGCTCATAGTAGTGGCCGTGGTACTCGTTTGGGTCGGCCTCCGCGTATCGCCGTCGGCAACGCCTCCCACGCGGAGACCTTCCCGATTCGAACAGAGGGCCACGCTCCACGACGGGCTGCCCGCTGGCCTACAATACTACCTGATACAGACTGTCGGGCGTACGCCTCTGGTGGCCAACACCGCTCTGGCATGGGGTACAGCCCGGCTCAGAACTGAAGTCGGTGGATTCGAGCTTTGGTTGCCGGTCGCGTGGCAAGAAGCCATTGACGTGCACCGCGGCTTCGTCTGGCGGGGTGAGGTTAGGTGGTGGGGCTGGACGATCGCCGAGTTTGAGGAACGATGGGTCGATGGCCGTGGCTCCCGTATGCTCGGCGACAGCTTGATAGGCGGCCAATGCGTCGACCGCTCTCAAGCTATGCGTGCGCATGCCGAGTTCGCCTGGTTGCCGTCTGCGCTGGTCGAGCCGTCGCCGGGGCAGAACCGAGCATGGCGATCGCTCGGCACCTGGCGGGCCGTCATGAGATACTCGGGTCGTTCCGGCGCCGACAGTCTCGTCGTCGCGTTCGATAGCCACTCTAGGGCGCTGAGGTACCTAGCCGGAATGCGTTGTCAAGATGACTCGGTGAGCCGCCAGTGGACTGTCGAGTTCTCTGAATGGGACAGCCCGGGAGGGCTGACGATTCCGGTCGAAGGCCAGTTCACACGGGATGCCGAGCCCTACTACGAATTCCGGATCGACGGCATAGCGTATAACGTCCCGGTTGGTGACTGGCTTGGCCCGCCGCCAGGCCGCTGACCGTCCGATCGGTGCATTTGGCTGACGCGCCGCGCACCAGATGTGGCATTTGCTATGGAGCGAAGATATGCATCATTCGGTAGTTCCCGTCATTTCCCAGCAGCGCCCGCCGAAGCTCGCGCGGGCTCACGATGCTCGCTTCGACCTACAAGGCGTGGTAGGCAAAAGAGTTCGCGCCACCATTGACGGCTGGCTGCTGCCCGCGCCGCTGGCGAATCCGTCTATGACGGAGATACTTCTGGACGCCGACCTGGCTCCGGAACGCGATCTTGTACCGTGGGCGGGCGAGTTCGCCGGCAAACACCTGACCGCGGCCGTGAAGACGTGGCGGCTCGTCCGCGATAACAAGCTTCGAAGCGGCATCGAGCAGGTGGTTGAGAGAGTACTCGCCGCCCAGTCGGCGGACGGATATGCGGGGCCGTTCCCCGAGGGGGTCCGACTGGTAAGGAATTGGGACGTCTGGGGTCACTATCACCTCATGCTGGGCCTCCTCAATTGGTACGAGGAAACCGGTGACGACCGAATCGTGAACGCTTGCTGTCGGATCGGCGATATGCTGCACAAGTTCTTCATCGTCGGTGAGCGTCGCATGATAACGCCGGAAGACGCCGATGGCGAGAAGAACTACTCGGTAGCGCACATGCTGGTCTATCTCTATCGCCTCAGCGGCGAGGGGCGCTACATGGAATTGGCCGAATGGATTGCCGACGAGTGGGAGCGGCCGCCGGCGGGGCAGTACGTAAGCTCCGCGCTTGCCGGCAAGCCGATATGGGAGTTCCCCGCGCGGCGATGGGAGAGCGTCCACGATATCCAGGCAATCGGCGCGTTGGCCGTCGTAACCGGCGACGAACGCTATGCCAACGCATTCGAACACATCTGGTGGAGCATCCTCGAAGGGGACCGTCATAATACCGGAGGCTTCACAAGCTCAGAGGCCTGCCAGGGCAATCCATACGACCAAGGCGCGATCGAAACGTGCTGCACCATCGCATGGATGGCGCTTTCTGTCGATATGCTGCGCTTCAGCGGACGTTCCCAAGTCGCCGACGAGATCGAGCTGGCGACCTTCAACGGGGCGCTCGGCGGCCAGCATCCGACCGGGCGGTGGTGGACCTACAACACGCCGCAGGATGGCGTCAAGAACGCCTCGGCGCACGATATCGTGTTCCAGTCGAGGTCGGGCAGCCCCGAGCTAAACTGCTGCTCGGTCAACGCGGCGCGCAGCATCGGTATGATCTCCGAGTGGTCGCTGATGCTCGTGCAAGAAGGCCAGAGCTACGACGCGGCTGCCCTCAACTACTATGGCCCGTCGGAGATATCGTGCACGCTGCCATCTGGAGCGGCGCTGCGCATCGAACAACAGACCGAGTACCCACTCGACGGCGAGGTATTGGTGCGCATCGGCGTCGACGCACCGACCGAGTTCGAACTGCGGTTACGAATCCCAGCGTGGTCCGCCGAAACATCGGTCTCCGTCAACGGAGAACCGACGTCCAACGTCGTAGCGGGTAATTACTTGTCGCTGCGCCGCGCATGGGACCCCGGCGACGAGATACGGATATCCTTCGACTTCTCGCCGCATTTCTGGGTCGGCGACGCCGACGTAGAGGGCAAGGCCTCGCTCTACCGCGGGCCGATCCTATTAGCGCACGACCCGCGCTACGACTCAACTCCGGCGGAGACGTTGCCGGCGTTCGATCTGCGTAATCTGCAGTTCGAGCGCGTGGAGTGGGACGGCGACTTCCAGCCGCCGTGGTTGCTCGTGCGAGCTGCAACCGCGGATGGTCGAGCGCTCACGTTATGCGATTTCGCCAACGCCGGCATGACGGGCCTGCCGTACCGCTCGTGGCTGCCCGCGAAGGGCGCCGAGCCGACCCCCTTCAGCCGTGAACGATCGATCTGGGCGCGGCGGGTGTAGCTGAGGTTGCGCTGCGAGTGATACATGGAAGCGCTGAAACCAGGTACTCTGTTAGGGGCGGCGATTGTGAGTATCGCTGCCGGTGTCGTCGCACGCAGCTCACTGGGGCACCGATAGGCCGATGAACGTCGCGGTATTCCTGGATAGACTCTCGCAGGAGCGGTTCTTCCGAGACCAGATCGTGCACGTTGAGGAGATACCGTCGCGGCCCGCGACATATGGCGACGTGCCGGGTGGGTTGCACGACTCGACGCGCGCCGCTCTCCGACAATTGGGCATCGAAAGGCTGTACTCGCACCAAGCGTTGGCAATCGAGAAGATACGTCATGGTGAGAACGTCGTGATCGTCACCGGTACTGCCAGCGGCAAGACGTTGTGCTACACCGTCCCCACCATCGAGGCGCTCGTCGAGGACAGCATGGCGACGATGCTGTTCGTGTATCCTACGAAAGCGCTCGCGCAGGACCAGCACCGCGCGCTGTCGTCGATGCATCTCGCCGACGTCGGAATCGGCTTCCTCGACGGCACATACGACGGCGATACCCCGCAGAGCCTACGTCGCAAGATCAGAGACAATGGCAACGTAGTCCTGACGAACCCGGACATGCTTCACCAGGGCATCTTGCCGCAACACGCGCGATGGAACCGCTTCTTTGCGAGCCTGCGCTACGTCGTAATCGACGAGGTGCACGCGTACCGCGGTGTGTTCGGATCGCATCTGGCGAACGTCGTGCGGAGGCTGTCGCGGATCTGCAAGCACTACGGATCGGCGCCCCAGTTCATCTGCTCGTCGGCGACCATCGCCAACCCGCGAGAGCATGCCGAACGAATCTGCGGCGTCGAGATGTCCGAGATCGAGAACGACGGCTCGCCGCGCGGACCGAAACGGTTCGTGCTCTGGAACCCGCCGTCGCTTGAGCGCGCGGCAACGGGCAGCGAAGGATCGTGGCGCGTCGGTGGCGACCGCCGGAGCGCCCTGTACGAGGCCGTCGAGTTGATGACCGCGCTCGTCAAGGAAGGCGTGCAGACCATCGCATTCGTCCGCACGCGTCTGGCGGCAGAGCTTATCTTCCGCGATTGCCGCGATAGGCTCCGAGCGATTTCGCCGCGACTTGGCAAGTCCGTCCACGCATACCGGGGCGGCTATCTGCCCGAGGAGCGGCGCGAGATCGAACACAGGTTGGCCGAGCGTGAGATACTCGGCGTCTCCAGCACGAACGCGCTTGAACTTGGCATCGACATCGGCAGCCTCGCCGCATGCATAATGGTGGGCTACCCGGGCACCATCGCCAGCCTCTGGCAGCAAGCCGGGAGGGCGGGGCGCGGTCAGGAGGAATCGGTAGTCTTCCTCGACGCGCACAATGCGCCGATGGATCAGTACCTTATGGCGCACGCCGACTACCTTTTCGCCCAGAACCCGGAGCAAGCAGTCGTCGACCCCGATAATCCGCACATCGTCGTGGGTCACGTACGTTGCGCCGCGCATGAGTTGCCCCTTAGCGGTTCCGACGCCGAGGCTCGAACTGCTCGAAGAAGACCAGACCGTGCGCCGCATAGACGATCATTGGTACTGGGCAAGCTCCGAGTTTCCAGCGGCGAACGTGAACTTGCGGAACATCTCGGGACCGGTCTACACCATACAGGAGCAGACCAAAGGCGAGCGCGTCATCGGCACGATGGACGAGATCAGCGCGCTCTCGCAACTGCACGATCACGCGGTCTACCTCCACGGCGCCGAGACGTTCTTCGTCAGCAAGCTCGATCTGGACCAGAATATCGCGTTCGTCGAAGAGCGCG
>CAZSJP010000027.1:0-15679 GCA_964606675.1 uncultured bacterium | reverse complement strand
GCGCCGGATGGCTTCTCAGGCTCGTCGCCGGGTTTCAGCTCCCGCGCGACCCGCTTGGCGATCCTCTTCTGCAGGTCCTTGTCGAACTCGCGTCGTCGTTCTGCACGAACTGCAACGTCGGGTATGGGCAGCTCCTCGTTCCGCTCTCGGTCGGGGTAGCCGGTGTCTATCTCTCGCTCGGGCACGATCGGGTGGAACACCTCCGGTTCGCGCATGCGTTCGAGCCGACGCCTGAGCGCTTGCTCCAGCCTGAGCGCACCTGCCGCGTCCGGCTCCTCGCTGGCCTCGGGAGCATCGGTGACGGGTGCCGCATCGGCAGCATGCTCGTCGAGCAGCCCTTCGAGGATCATCAGCGATGCTCTCTTGCTGGGGATCGACGCCTCGCCACGTTCGACGTTCCACGTTGCGAACTCGCGCAACGGCTTGCCGACGCAGCACGGGCATCCGTCGGCGCACTCGCATTGCCGGACGTGCTCGAACACGCGCGGCGCGATGCTATCCATCAGCTCATACGCCTTCTCGGTGAACCCGAGGCCGTGGGGGTATCGCTCGTAGACGAATATCGCATTCCATGGCGAGTTGGCGCTGCCGACCGTATGCGAGAAATCGGGCGTGTCGCACGTCATGAACAGCGGCAGCAGCATGCGCGTCGCGTAGCCGATCCCCCGCAAGCCGCCAAACGGCTCCAACCCGGCACGGCGCACGTCCTCCATCAAGGGCTCGGGCGGAACGATCCAGAACGCCATCGTCTCAAGTACCATCGTCGCCATGTCGACGTTGTGCCGCGAGATCGCGTCCAGCGAGTAGAAGTGTATCTTCTCGAACGCCTCGGTTCTGAAGTAGGCGGTAGCCTCTCCCCAGCACACGACGCCCGACCCGAGCGGCTTCTCGCGCAGTCGATGGTCGACGTGATGAATGTCCGTGCCGCCTATCGGTTGCGTGTAGTAGTCGACGTCGACGCGCCGGACTGTTGCGATGTTGCGTTCGAGATCCAGGTCGAGCACGCGGAACGTCTCGCCGGCGTGCATGTAGATCGCCTGCGGATGCAGAATGGGCTGCGAGTCGAACTTGACGATCTGACCGAGCACCGCCTTGGTGTCCACGTCCTCGATCGTGACAGTCTCGTCGGCATAGCTGCGAAGAGACACCTCGTGCTGCGGAGTCTCCGAGGCCGCGTGATACCAACTGTCGCCGATCCTCTTGACCTTGCGGTTCTCTTCGAGCACGCCGAGGGTCATCGGCGCATGCGGCCCGAAGCACCTGACTTCTTCGTCGGGTATCGGCAGTTCGTTCGCCGCGCAGCGCAAGTGGCCCGCCACGACGAACGGATTGTCCGGGTCGATCACGGCGTGTTCGAGCGGCCTGTCGAAGATGTAGGCCGGATTGCGCATGATGTACTGGTTGATCGCCGTATCCAGACCGACGAGGAACACGAGCGAATCGCGATCCTGCCGCCCCGCACGCCCGGACTGCTGCAGGAACGACGAACGTGTGCCCGGATACCCCACGATGACGGCAGCGTCCAGGCCACCGACGTCTATACCCAACTCCAGTGCCGGAGTCGTGCTCACCCCCAAGAGCTCCCCCTCGAACAGGCGCCGTTCGATCTCGCGGCGTTCATCGGGTAGGTACCCTCCGCGGTAGGGCGCGACGCGAGACGCGTACTGGGGCGCGATCCGCTCAAGTTTCTCTCGGACGTACCTGAATATCATCTCCGCCGTCATCTTGGATTTCGAGAACGCGATGGTCGGTGCACCGCGGGAGATTAGCCACGCCACAAGCTCGTGCGCCTCGACGTTGGCGCTCCTGCGCGCCCGCCAGGTCGTCGACCGAACGCGTGGCGGGTTCCAGAATACATACGTTCTGGCTCCTCGCGGGCTTCCGTCTTCGTCAATCGCCGTGAGGTCTCTGCCGATGAGCCGGCGGCCCGCTTCACTCGGGTTGGCGAGCGTTGCCGAAGAGAGCACTATCTGGGGTCGGGAGCCGTAGTGCTCGCAGACGCGCATGAGCCGACCCAATAGGTGCGCGATGTTCGAGCCGAAGATGCCGCTGTAGACGTGCGCCTCGTCGAGCACGAGCAATTCGAGCCCGCCCAGGAACTCGGCCCAGCGAGAGTGCTGCGGCATGATAGCTGCATGGAGCATGTCCGGGTTGCTGAAGATCGCCGACGCCTCGTCGCGTAGCCGCCGGCGCAAAGATGCCGGTGTGTCGGCGTCGAACACGCCGGCCAGGCGGTCGCCCAGCCCCGCCGCTTCGAGGGTGCAGGAGAACCCCTTGAACTGATCCTGGCAGAGCGCCTTGGTCGGGAACAGCATCAGCACACGAGCTTCCTTCCCGCGTTTGAGGCGCTCCAGCGCCGGCACCGTGTAGCACAAGGTCTTGCCGGAGGCGGTGCCCGACGCAACCAGGACGTCTTGCCCGCGGAGCACGGCCTCGATGGCGTCCGCCTGATGGCTGTACAGCCGGTCGATACCGATGTCGGTCAGCAGCTGGCGGACGACCGGAGATGAGATTCGATCGGGGTCTGCGTACGTGGCGGCCCGGGCTGGGATGGTGCGCTCGAACACGATTTGCCCGGCGTAGTCGGGGTCGGCCTTCAGGTCAGCGATGAATTCGGCGGAGTTCATGTCCTGCCTGCGGTACGGCCGACTTCTGGCAATCGCGTCATCAGATCGGCCAGAGTAAGAAGGTCGAGCATGTTGTGCTTGAGCACTTCGACCATCTGCACCGCGTTCCCGGTATGGACGTATGCGTGGTACGCGTCCGGGATATCTTTGCCGGGGATGTCGCCGTGCCTGGCGCGTCCGCATACGTCGGACTCCAGCGTCTGCAGCTTGCAGTTGGGCAGCACCCGTCCCCACACCCGTCGGCTCTCGTGGAGAAGATCGAAGTGGGCCGGGCAGTCGTCGAATGACAGGCCGTTGGCCGCGGCGCGCGCCCTTGCGAGTGGCACATCGAAGCTCTTGCCGTTGAAGGTGACGAGCAGCTTCTTCCCGATGCACGCCTCGACGAACGACGCGATCACCGGCGCTTCCTCGGAGTAGTCCCGGGCGAAGAACTGGCGCACCTCGAGGCCGCCGCCGGCCCACTCCATGGTCCCAATCAGGAACAGTGGCGTCGCGCCCAAACCGGTGCACTCGATGTCCATGAAGATCATGTCGTCAAGGGACAACTCGTCGAGGTCGCACGAGGCGGATACTCGGCCACGCAGGCCCGACGTCGGTCGCTCAGTCGCCGTCTTCAGCGCGCACTCGACTTTGGGCCCGCGCTCGAGATGCTCGACGCGGGACGAAACGAGGAAGTACTGGCGCCCGTTGTGCGTCGCTTCGACACCGTCGACGGCATCTTCGAGCTTGGCGCTCCCACGGATGGGCCGCGCCCCTGCCCGCGATGGAGCGCCGCCGCGCGGCACGTCTCGTCGGTAGACGATTTGTGCGGGCGTGGGTGTGCTCGGCCGGGGCCTATCGCGTTCGGTCGTCTGCGGATCCGCGTTGGGCTTCACCGTCTCATCGGCGCTGATGCCGATTTGGATCTTCCCCTTGAGCGGCCCGCGATTCAGCCGCTCCAGGCGATCGCGCAGTTCTTTCCGCTTGCGATCCCCGTCTGGCGTCTTCTCACTCATGATCGTAGTATACGACCGACGCGCCGAGCCACAAACTCGCCCGCGCACAGACCCGCTGACACGACCCCAGCGAGACCTATCGGACGCAATATCCTCCGCCGGCGCTGGGTCGCCGCCCGGCTCGGGCTTTCGTCCGTGCACCGACGTGGGCTAGCTTCTGAGTTACGGACGAACCTAGGTCCGGCGCTCAGAGAGGCTTTCAGGAGGAGACTCGATATGTCCGCTTCGTCACGCAGCAGGTTCCTCGCGCTAACCGTTTCGCTCGCGACCGTCTGGGTGGCCCGCGCTCCGGCTCAACCAATGGAACGGGATACGTCGGCCGCGGCACCTCGACCGAACGTCGTCATGGTGATGGTGGACGCTATGCGCCCCGACCGGATCGGCGTCTGGGGCGACGTGCAGGCAAAGACCCCGAACATCGACCGCGTGGCCGGCCAGGGCGTGTTCTTCCGCAACATCTTCGCTCCGATGCCGTCGAGCGCGCCTTCCCGGGCCACGATCCTCACCGGCAGGCCGCCTCACACGCACGGCGTTCGGATCAACAGCCGCAACCTGCCCGAGGAGGAACTAACGCTGGCGGAGATATTCCACGACGCCGGCTACACCACCGTGTCGGCCGGGCCGCTGTCGCGAGGGCGGGAGCAGGGCTTCCAGCACGTGAACATCCGCGGCGGAATGCTCGGCCCCGATTCGCTGTCGAGAGTGATGTGGGACCAACTCGAATACGCCAAATCCGAGCAGGACACGCTCACATCCGCGACCGTCCGAGCCGCCGTTGGCTGGGCCCGCGCTCGTGGAGCCGAAGCCGATCCGATGTTCATGTGGATCGACATGCGAGAGAACATGCACGAGGCGTGGAGGCCGCCGGCGCCCTACGACACCATGTACGACACGATCTACACGGCAAGAGACGCCGCCGACAACAACATGTACTCGCCGGAACACACCGAGGTGGACGTCCGTCACGCCCATGCGCTCCACGACGGCCAGCTTACGTACGTCGACACCCAGCTGGGCTACCTGTTCGAGGGCTTCTCGCGCCTGGGCCTGGACGACAACACGCTGCTGCTGGTCTTGAGCGACCACGGGACGTTCATGGGCGAGCACTCGCTCTGGCAGAAGCCGCCCGTGATGCTCGACCCCCTGATGCGCGCGACGCTGATCGTCAGATACCCCGGAGTCGTGCCGGCGGGCGCCGAGACCTCGCACCTGGCACAACTGAGCGATGTTTTCGCAACCGTGCTCGACCTGGCCGGGCTGCCGGTGCCGGACCGAGTCGGGAACGAGAGCGTATCGCTGCGGCCCACATGGGACGGTGGCCAGGCGGTGAGAGATGCGGTCTACATGGAGTTCTGCGTCTACAAAGGCACGGCATCGAAGGCCATCCGCACGTCGGACTGGCTCTACATCTACTGGAGATCGATAGGCACGATCCCGTGGGGCGGGGGCATCAGCCCGGCGCAAGTTCTTGCAGGGAACGGGTGGCCGTCGCGACTGTTGTTCGACCTACACGCCGACCCAGGCCTGACTCGGAACGTCGTCGGCGAGCGCCCGGAAATCGAAGCCGACATGCGCAACAGGCTGCTGGACTGGCTGATCGACAGCGAAAACGACGTGCCGTTCGAGTAGTGGTCGCGAACCTGCACGCCTGAGAGGCATCTGGCAGCTCGGGCGATGACGGAGGCCTTCTATGTTCATCGGGCATTACGCGGTCGCTCTTGCCGCCAAGAAGCTGGCGCCGAGGGTGTCGCTGGGGACGCTTGTGCTGGCGACCCAGTTCGTCGACTTGCTGTGGCCCATCATGTTGCTTCTGGGTTTGGAGCACGTGCGGATCGATCCCGGCAACACCGCCTTCACGCCGCTCGATTTCTACGACTACCCGATCACCCACAGCCTGGTCGCGGCCGTCGGGTGGTCCGGGGTGCTAGGGTACGCGTACTTCGAGCGGCGCCGATACCTGATCGGCGCGGTTGTCGTCGGCGCAGGCGTTCTCAGCCACTGGGCGCTCGACCTGATCACCCACCGACCGGACCTGCCGTTGGCGCCCGGCTCGGACATCGTGCTGGGGTTGGGATTGTGGAACTCGCCGTGGGGTACCATCGTCGCGGAGGCGGGCTTGTTCGTGACCGGCATCGTCATCTACATGCGCACTACGACGGCCATCAACCGCGCAGGCAAGTACGGCCTGTGGTCGCTACTCGGTTTCCTCGCGCTGGGCTGGATCGGCAACATGGTCGGCCCGCCACCACCTGACGAGACCGCGGTCGCGGTGACCACGCTCGGGCTGTGGTTGCTCGTGCCGTGGGCGTATTGGATCGACCGGAACAGAACGAGCGCTGGGGGCTGAGCCTGGTTACAGAGCCGCTTCCATGATTTCGGTCAGTTCGTCGTCCGTCAGCTCGACCGGATTGTAGCGCATGCTCGATCCTCGCGCGTTGGCGACGATTCGCGGGATGTCGTCGGCGGACAGCCCCCAGCGGCCCAGCGGAGGGATGCCGAGCGACGATACCAGCTCACCAAGGCGAGAGACGAGGTCGCCCGGCGTGGGAGACGGGCCGTCGGCCAGCATAGCTGCGAGACGCCGGTACTTACCCAGCGCGGCGTGGCTCGGCGTTTCGGCGCAGAGGCGAGCGACGTTCGCTGCGACGACGTGTGGCAACAGCGCCGCACAGACGGCGCCGTGCGGAGCCGGGTAGAACGCTCCCAACGGCGACGCGAAGCCGTGAACCGCGCCGAGACCGGCGTTCGCCAGGCAGATCCCGCCCCAGAGCGCGGCGAGCGACATGCCCGACCGGGCATCCACGCCATCCGGGTCGCTGCACGATTTCGGCAGGCATTCTGCAACCAACTCGATGCCCTTCTCGGCCAGCGCATCGGTCATCGGACCGGCCTTGTTCGACGTGTACGACTCGATCAGTTGCGTCAACGCGTCAAGGCCGCTCGCCGCGGTCACCGACGCGGGAGCCGACGTGGTCAGCATGGGATCGACGAGCGCTATCCGTGGCAGCAGGTAGTCGCTGCGCATGCTCTTCTTGTACGTGTGCCCATCGTCGGTGATGACTGCGTTCTTGGTGACCTCGGCGCCCGTGCCCGCCGTCGTGGGCACGGCGATCATCGGCGACGCCGGCCGCTCGATTTCGAGCCCCGCACCGACGCCCTCGAGATAGTCGGCCACCTCGCCACCGTTCGTGAGCAGCCCCGAGATAGCCTTCGCCGCATCCATGACGCTGCCGCCACCGACGGCCACGACGACGTCGGCATCCCACCGGCGGCTTCGTGCTACACCGTCCGAGACGACGCCGACAGTCGGTTCGCCGGCGACACGAAACGTCTCAACGGCGCAACCGGCGGCCTCAAGCAGCGAAACGACGCGGCCGAGTACACCCGACTCGGCCATCGATTGTCCGCCCGTTACGAGGAATGCCCGGCGTCCGAGCGACCCGGCCAACCGACCGATCTCGTCAACCCGGCCGGCGCCGAACACGATCTTCGTCGTCGCCGTGAAATCGAACGCCGCCATCTCTACCATGCCGACGTATCCGTTGGCGAAAGCCCGGTGCAGACGACTTTCGTGCGTGGCTCGGCCATCCAGTCGGCCACGGCGTTCTTCCAGACAGCGTAGTGGTCGGTCTGCTGGTGAGACGCGACCCCGTCTTCCGCGTGGTACGCCTCGTAGAGTAGGAAGTGGGTCGGGTCCTCGCTCGACTGCAGCACGTCGAAGCGGGCGTTGCCGGCCTCCAGTCGCGTGTTCTCGGCGTTGATGAGCGTTGCCTCGCGGAAATCGTCCACGTGTTCCGGCCTCACTCTGACTGTCACAACGATCACGTACATCGCTTCCCTCCCCGGACGGGGTCTTCGGTTGGCTCCCGGTGGAGCGTGTCTGTGGCGGCGACCGGCAGGCATCGCGCCGCACAGTGGAAGATAGTCGGCGTTGATGACCGGTGCCACAGGGGTCTCGACGTGGTCGGTCGGCGGTGCGCCGCTTCCCACATATTGACGAAGCGTGGCGAGAGTGCTACAATACGTCACGGTCGCCCAGGGCGGCTGGATGTCGGAAATCTATACTTAGGGAACCATTTAGCCACCCGCGCGGTCGATCGTGAGCGCGGCGGACAGAGCCACATGGCCAACGCGGCCTCAGGAGGACATCAGATGGCATATGTCATTACCGAACCATGCATTGGCACCAAGGGCACCGGGTGCGATTGCGAGTGCCTGGACGTGTGTCCGAGCGATTGCATCCACCCCAGCAGCGACGAAGAAGACTTCGACAGCGCCGACATGCTGCATATAGATCCGGAAGATTGCATTGACTGCGGAGCGTGCGCTGACGAGTGCCCGGTGGACGCCATCTTGCCGGACGATGATGTGCCAGAGGACATGCAGGCGTACATAGCGAAGAACGCCGAGTATTTCCAGTAGGAGTCAGGGGCGGCAACTCCATGGGCCGGAGTTGCCGACGCAGGGGCCCGTTGCGAGCGGCACGGGCCCGGTTTCGTCGCCCGCCGGGCTTCCGCACCGGCGCCATCCGTGACGAAGCAGCCACCCCAGCCCGTTCGTCTCACCCGTCAGTCGTCCATCCCTATCTCAGACCTATCTCAGAAGGCCGAGGTCTGCCGGGACGCCCCACTCGCCCCACCCCACCTGGCCAACGAAACGTTTCCGGCGCTCGGCGGTTATCTTATGGCGGACGTCGAGAGTGCTCTCACGTCCTGGTGTTCGCTCGTCAGTGACTCGCGCAACGGAGATCGGGCGCGCTAGTCCTGGCGGGCCATCGCTGGAACAGAGCCGGATTCTCCGTTCCATCCGGTCGGCTTCAGTCGCATCGACAACAGAGGCTAGGTATGGCGAAGACGCAAAGCATCACGAAAGTGATCGTGCCCGTTGCGGGCCTCGGCACGAGGCTGCTGCCGGCGACGAAGTCGCAACCGAAGGAGATGCTCCCGGTCGGCCGCCGTCCGGTGGTGCAATATGTCGTCGAGGAGATGGTCTCGCAGGGCCTCCGTGAGATGCTTTTCGTCACGGGGAGCACGAAGCGTTCTATCGAGGACCACTTCGACACCGACCCGATGCTCATCGATCGACTCCTCGCCTCCGAGGATGAAGAGATGCTGCGCGAGGTGGATTTCCAGCTCGGCGGGGCGCAGCTGTTCTTCACCCGGCAGTCGGTGCAGCCCGGTCTGAAGAAGCCGGCCGGTCTCGGCGATGCGGTCAAGCACGGACGGGCGTTCGTCGGAAACGAGGCGTTCGTCGTGGCGCTTGGCGACACCATCATTCGCAGCACCGGGGGGCACTCGCTGCTCTGTCGGATGATCGAAGCTCACGCCGAGTTCGATGCGGTGGCAACTATAGCGGTGTGGCAGGTCGAGCAGGAGCAGACGCGCCGGTACGGAGTCGTGCAACCGGAAGCGGGTGCCGATCTTGCGGAGCCGTTCCGCATTGAGGACATCGTGGAGAAGCCTCACCCGAGCCAGGCGCCGAGCCGATACGCCGTCGCGGCGCGGTACGTGTTCTCGCCAGACGTGTTCGACGAACTGGACAGGACGCTACCCGGTCACGGCGGCGAGGTTCAGCTCACCGATGCGATACGCAGCCTCGTCCGTTCCGGACGCCCGGTGTGTTGCGTGCCGCTAAAGCCGACCGAGACCCGTTACGACATCGGCAACCCGGAGACGTACTTCAAGGCGTTCGTAGACTTCGCGTTCTCGGATGCCGGAGTCGGCAAAAAGGTTCGAAGCTATGCGGCAGAGATTCTGAAGCAGTATGAGTGAGCGACTATCCGGGAGGTAATCCTATGACACTGAAAGAACTGCTCGAAGCCGGGCCTATTGTGTTGGACGGGGCGATGGGGACAGAACTGATCGCTCGTGGCGCGGACAAGAGCAATATGGAGCTTTGGGGCGCGGAGCATCGCGATGCACTGCTCGACGTGCACCGGAAGTACATCGAGGCCGGTTCGCAGGCTATCATCACGAATACGTTCGGCGGCACGACGCTGAAGCTGGGCAAAGCCGGGTTGGGCGAGCGCGCCGCGGAGCTTAACTCCGCACTCGTCGGGATCGCGCTCGAAGCGGCCGGCAACGATGCGTTCGTCCTCGGCGACGTCGGCCCGACCGGAGAGTTCATCGAGCCTGTCGGGCTGCTGAGCGCCGACGAACTGACCGCGGTCTTCCGCGAGCAGATAGCCGTGCTGGTAGAAGGCGGCGTGCACGGCATCGTCATCGAGACAGTGATGGACCCAGCCGAAGGAGCGTGTGCGATTCGCGCCGCGAAAGACGTTGCGCCCGATCTGCCCGTACTGGCCTCGCTCACGTTCGAGAAGGACAGCAACGGTTTCCGCACGATGATGGGTACCTCGCCCGAGCGCGGCGCCGAGGCCCTCGCCGAAGCCGGAGCCGACGTCATCGGAGCCAACTGCGGCGGCCTGACCCCGGACGATTACGTCGAGTTGCTCGAGGCCATGCATCGAACGGTCGGTCTGCCGCTCCTGGCCGAGCCGAACGCAGGATTGCCGCAGATCGATGGCGACAGGACTATGTACAACGAGCCACCGACGACCTTCGAGCGCGTCGTGCCCCTGTTCCGAGATGCGGGTGCGGCGGCGTTCGGAGGCTGCTGCGGCACCCGCCCCGAGCACATTCGAGCCATTTCGGACGCGCTCGGGAAGGCGGGGGCATGACCTAGGCCCGCGAGCCACGCGGCGCCCATGCCCGGGTGAATGACTACCCAAACATCGCATGGCTGCGTTGACCCCGATGCGCCCTCGCCGTAACTTCACCGCCTTAGAGTGGGGTAATGCCCCGCATCCGGGCGGTTTCGTGCAGGGATATCGCCCGGCCTCGCATCACCATATGGGGGGGAGGTCGTCCCTATGTACAGATTTGTGACAGCTCTGGCGCTAGTAGGTCTCTGCCTGGCCGGATCGGCCGGTGCGGCGGGCTATTCGATCTACGAGCACGGAACGTCGGCCACCGCGCAAGCAGGGGCGTTCATCGCCCGCGCGGACGATCCGTCGGCGATCTTCTACAACCCGGCAGGGATCGCCGGGCAGGAGCGCTCCGCGACGGTGGGGGCCACGATCATCATCAACTCGAACGACTTCACCGGCGACGGAGCCTACCCGGGCAACGGCGTGAAAGAGTCGCAGAAAGCCGGGCTCTTCTACCCGCCGCACGCTTACGTGGTGGCGCCAGTCGGCCCCGTGACAGTCGGCGTGGGTATCTTCGCGCCGTTCGGCATGGGCACCGAGTGGGACAAGACCTACACCGGGCGGGCCAGCTCGACGTTCGTAGAATTGGAGCCGATATTCGTCAACCCGGTCGTTGCGTACGAATTCGGCCCCGCATCGGTCGGCCTGGGGCTGAACGTCCTCGTTTCATCCAAGCTCGCGCTGAAACGGGCGGTTGTTCGGCCAGTGATGACCCAATGGATCGACATGGCGGAAGCCGACATTTCGGGCGAAGGCGACGTGGCCTACGGTCTCAACGTCGGCGTGCAATACAACCCCATTGAGAGGGTCACCCTCGGGGCGAGCTACCGCAGCGAGATCGAGAGCAAGCACACGGGCACCGCCAAGTTCTCCGAGATCAACCCGCTAGCGGCCAGCCAGTTGCCTCCAAGCTCGTCCGACGCCAGCGTTGAGGCGACAATCCCGTTCCCGGCGATCATCGGCGTGGGCCTGGCGGTCGAAGCGACACCGCAGCTGACGGTAGAGGTCAACGTCATCCAGATGCAGTGGTCGGTGTTCGACACGCTCAAGCTGGATTTCGAGGACGCCTACTCGCATCTGAACGAGAAGATGGCCGAGGACTACGAGGACTCGCGCAGCTATCGCATAGGGGCCGAGTACCGGCTCGACGAGAAGATCGCGCTCAGGTGCGGGTACCTCTTCGACGAGTCGCCGTCACCGGATGAGTCTGTGTCGACCTTGCTACCCGATGCAGACCGAAACTCGTACACTGCCGGAATCGGTTACACGCTCGGCGCGACGACGATCGACCTTGCCTACATGTATCTGCCGTTCAACGATCGCTCGACGGAGCTCGTGAGCGGACGGGGCTACGACGGGCTCTACGAGACGACGGCACACTTGTTCGGCCTGACATTGATCCACCGCTTCTAGGCGTGAAAGGGATACGACAATGCGAAAAGCATCGATAATTCTGCGGCGCACGTTCGCCCTTGGCGCTCTGGCGAGTCTGATCGCAATCGCAAGCGGATGCGGCACCAACGACAAGGCATTCTCTCCCGGTTCGCCCGACACGGGCACAGCCGACTTCAGCAGCTTCGTCGCTATCGGGAACAGCCTCACCGCCGGATACCAGTCGGCGGCACTCAGTTCAAACACGAACGCTTTCAGCTTCCCGAAGCTCATCGCCGATCAGGCCGGCGTCGCGACGTTCGTCCAGCCGGACATCGAGCACCCCGGCATCGGGCAGTACGCTCCGCTCGGCGCGGGCATTCTTGTGCTCGACCTGGCCACGTTGGCGAATCCGCTGGGCCCGGATATCAACCCGGCGCCGCTTACGAAGGCGCCCAGCGCGATGCTCGTGAATGCCACCTACGCGGCACCGTTCAACAACTTGGGCATACCGAGCTTGCTCGCGGTCCAATCCCCGTCAACAGCAGTGGACCCGGCGGTGCCGAACGCGCAGAATCCGTTCGTCGATCTGATTCTCCGCAATCCGGCACTGGGCGCAACACAGCTAGCCCAGGCGTTGGCCCTCCAGCCGACATTCGCCACCGTCTGGCTTGGCAACAACGACGTTCTGGGATACGCGACGACGGGAGGTACTCTACAGTTGCCGGGGCTTCCCGCAGCCATGCCCATGCCGGCGGCGAACGTCAAGACGGCGATAGAGGCCGTTGTCGGCGCCCTCGACGCGCAGGGCTGCAAGGTCGCGATCGCCAACATCCCGAACATAACGGCCGTGCCGTTCTTCACCACGCTCAGCTCTAGGAGTCCGTTCACCGGCGACTTCCTCTTCGGCGATGAGGGTGGCTCCGTTAGGGCTCTCACCTCTGGCGACATGGTTCTCCTGACGGCCAAAGATGAGGTGTTCGGACGTCGCGCCGGCGAGTCGGGTGTCTACCCCGTGGCCGACAGCCTCGTTCTAAGTGTGGCAGAACAGACGGCCGTCAATGGCGCCGTCAGCGAGTACAACGACGCGATCAAACAGGTCGCGGACACGTACGGATGCACTCTGGTCGACATGAACGCGTTCTTCGACAGCATCGCGTCCGACGGCTACTGGGCGGGTGGGGTGCATCTCAACGCCGGGTTCATCATGGGCGGTCTGATGAGCCTCGACGGCATCCATCCGAACTCCGTCGGCTACACCCTCGTCGCCAACGAGTTCATCAGGGGGATCAACACGGACTTCGGTGCCAACATTCCGCTGGCCAGCATCGCCGACGCCCTGAATCACTAACCGCACGCGTCGACATTCGCTTGAGACAGAAAGATCGGCGGGCGCAGCGGCGCTCGTCGATCTTTCTCTTTGCGCCAACGACAAAGCCCCCCTCCTCGACGTCGCACCGGTCGCGCGCGCACCCGTGCATCGGGCAATCCGCACCCCGAGACTCGTCGCAAGCACCTGGCCCCGCGCGTCTGCGGCCACCCTCGGAGATTCGTACGCCTCTTTTCCCGTTCCGGCCTTTGCTTGCGGCGACGATTGTCGTATAATCGAGACTATCCAATGGCTGGTATGTTGGCTGAGACGCACCACTATATGTAGTGGTATGGCATAGAGGGCTGTGAGGCAACCACTAACGGCGAGGGGTGGGTACATGTCGGAGAAAACGACCGCGGACGCAGGCACGATCCACGGTGCGGGCAACGGCGACGGGACGCCTTTGACCCGCCGCCATTTCACGCGGCCGGGCGCGGAGCCGTTCGGCGAGATCGGCTGGGAACGCCGAACGGCGAACATCGGGAACGACAAGGGAGAGACGGTATTCGAGCAGGAGGACGTCGAGATTCCTGCCAGCTGGTCGCAGCTGGCCACGAACGTGGTGGTGTCGAAATACTTCAAGGGCGCACTGGGCACGCCGGAGCGCGAGACCAGCTTGAAGCAGGTCGTCGGCCGCGTCGTAACGACCATCACCGAGTGGGGCTGGAAGGACAACTACTTCACGGACGAGGACGAGCGTGAGGTCTTTCGCGACGAGCTTACGCACATTCTCGTCAACCAGTACGCCGCGTTCAACAGCCCGGTCTGGTTCAACGTCGGCATCGAGCCGAAGCCGCAGTGCTCCGCCTGCTTCATCCTCTCCGTCGAGGACACGATGCAAAGCATCCTCGACTGGTACCGCAACGAGGGAGTCATCTTCAAGTACGGGTCGGGGTCCGGAGTGAACCTGTCGGTGCTGCGTTCATCGAGGGAGAAGCTTTCCGGGGGCGGGACGCCCTCGGGCCCGGTGTCGTTCATGCGCGCCGCCGACGTCTCCGCCGGGACGATCAAGTCCGGTGGCAAGACACGTCGCGCCGCCAAAATGGTCATTCTCGACATCGATCACCCGGACGTGCCGGATTTCGTGCGATGCAAGGCCGATGAGGAGAAGAAGGCGCACCAGTTGGTCGAATTGGGGTACGACCCGGGGTTCAACGTTCCGGGGGGCGCGTACGACTCGGTCTTCTTCCAGAATGCGAACAATTCCGTGCGCGTCACCGACGACTTCATGCAGGCGGTCGAGGACGACGACAGTTGGTGGACCAAGTTCGTCACCACGGGCGAGCACGCCGAGAAGTTCCGCGCGCGTGAACTCATGGGAGATATCTCCCAGGCGACGTGGGCGTGCGGCGACCCCGGCATGCAGTTCCACGACACGACCAACCACTGGAACACGTGCGCGGACACAGAGCAGATCGTCGCCAGCAACCCGTGCTCGGAGTACGTCTTCCTCAACGACAGCGCCTGCAACCTCGCGTCGCTCAACCTGATGAAGTTCCGCAACGAGGACGGCTCGTTCGATACCAAGTCGTTCCGCCACGCGGCGCACGTGCTGATCGTCGCCCAGGAGATAATGGTCGACAACGCGTCCTACCCGACCGAGAAAATCGGCGAGCGCAGCAATCTCTACCGCGCTCTGGGCCTCGGCTACGCCAACCTCGGCGCGCTGCTGATGTCGCTCGGGCTGCCGTATGACAGCGATGAGGCCCGTGCGCACGCCGGCGCCATCACCGCGGTCATGACCGGCCAGGCCTACCTCACGTCCGCCGAGTTGGCCGCGCGCGTCGGACCGTTCCCCGAGTACGACCGCAACAAGACCTCGACGCTGAGAGTGCTGAAGCAGCACCGTGACGAGGTCGACAGCATAGACGACTGCTTCGTGCCGGCGGAGCTTCGGCAGGAAGCCAAACGCATCTGGGACGACGTGCTGACCTCGGGCAACGTGCACGGCGTCAGGAATGCGCAAGTGAGCGTGCTGGCGCCCACCGGGACGATCTCGTTCATGATGGATTGCGACACCACGGGCATCGAGCCGGACATCGCGCTCGTGAAGTACAAGAAGCTCGTGGGCGGCGGCTCGCTGAAGATCGTCAACCAGACCGTCCCGATGGCACTTGCGCGGCTCGAATACAGCGACGAGCAGATCGCGCGGATCTCGGCGCACATAGACGAGAACGACACCGTCGAGGGAGCGCCGGACCTCGACCTTGCGCACCTGCCGGTGTTCGATTGCGCGTTCAAGCCGTACAACGGCGGCAGATCGATTGCGCCGATGGGGCACGTCCGGATGATGGGCGCGGCTCAGCCGTTCATCAGCGGCGCGATCTCCAAGACCGTCAACATGTCTTGCGACGCGACGGCTGAGGAGATCGAAGACGTCTACATGCAAGCGTGGAAGCTCTCGCTCAAGGCGATCGCCGTCTACCGGGACGGCTGCAAGGCCACGCAGCCGGTCAACACGAAGCAGGACGACGACGAGCCGGAGCCGGCCAAGCGCAACGCACAGCGCATCCGGCTGGAGGACGAGAGAAAGTCCATAACGCACAAGTTCAGCGTTGCGGGCCACGAAGGCTACCTCACGGTGGGGATGTACGAGGACGGCTCG
>CAZSJP010000026.1:12824-15897 GCA_964606675.1 uncultured bacterium | reverse complement strand
CGGCGTAGCCGACGACCGAGAACACACTTCATCTACCGCTCGGGAGTTTGCAGAGCAAACTCCCAGAGTCGCCGACGTCGGTGCAACCGACGACGGCGACACGACTAATGCCTTGAGCTACCTGATCCTAGAAGTGACGGGCAGGATCAGAACGCCGGCGAGCAATCTCTCCGCACGGTTCCACAAGGGATCGCCAGACGAGTTCTATCGTGCGTGCGTCGATCTGGTCAAGACGGGCATCGGCTTCCCAGCGATGTTCAACGACGAAATGCTTGTCGGGGCGCTGACGAAGATCGGCATCCCGGAAGAGGACGCGCTGGACGTCTGCTTCGTCGGCTGCATCGAGACGTTCCTCCCCGGCCGCATGCCGCCATGGTCCGACAGCCTGGTCAACATGCTGAAAGGCCTGGAGCTTGCACTGTACGATGGCGTCGACCCGCTCTCGGGCGAGCAGGTCGGCCCACGTACCGGATCGACGGAAGAGCTTGCGACGTTCGACGATCTGACGCGCGCGTTCGCCCGGCAGCTAGAGAGAATCGTCGACGAGCACGTTGCCGGGATCTCGCGGCA
Organism: uncultured bacterium; assembly: GCA_964606675.1. Lineage (GTDB taxonomy): Bacteria > Latescibacterota > MWCZ01 > MWCZ01 > MWCZ01 > CAZSJP01. The sequence continues at coordinate 15,327 of CAZSJP010000026.1, read as the reverse complement.
CCGAAGCGTCGAGCCGGGCAGGTTCACAAGCCCGCTCCTGTCGGCACTCACTCGCGACTGCATCGCGCGAGGGAAAGACATCAACGAAGGCGGCGCCCGCTTCCCGGACTTCCACGGCATCGCAGGCATGGGAATCGGAACGACCACCGACGCACTTGAGGCGTTGCGGACGCTCGTATACGAGCAACGACGCTTCGCCCTGCCGGACATAGTCGCGGCGCTCGACCGGGACTTCGACGGCGACGAGGTCCTTCGCCAGGCGCTTCTCGCCGCGCCCAAATACGGCAACGGCGACGAACGCACTGGCCGGCTGGCCGGTGACGTGGCGAAAGTCTTCACGGGCCTGGTGCTCGGCCACAGAACGCCGGCAGTAGCCGACAAGCCCGCAGGACGGTACCTGCCGCTGCTCGGCGCCAACATCATGAACATCGGCGGAGGCGCAGCCGTCGGCGCCACCCCGGACGGACGCCACGCGCGCACTCCGCTCAGCGACGCCGCATCCCCACACTTCGGGCGCGACGTGCGAGGCCCCACCGCCGTCGTTCGCAGCCTCGCCCACGTGGACTACGAGGACGTCGTCGGTGGCACGGTGGTCAACATGCGATTCGAGCGGTCGGCTCTGGCGGGCGAAGAAGGCACGGGCAACCTGGCCGCATTTCTGCGCACGTATTTCGAGATGGGCGGCATGCAGATCCAGTTCAACGTCAACAACCGCGCGACGCTCGAAGAGGCGCGCGAATCTCCGGAGGACCATCGCGATCTGCTGGTCCGCGTCTCGGGCTTCAGCGCGCAGTTCGTGGGGCTCCCGGACGAAGTGCAGAAGGACATCCTGGCCCGCACCGAACAGACGTTTGCGCGCTGACGGCCCGCCCACCACCGACTCCGGAGGTCGCCACATGCCCGCCACAATCGACGGACCGCGCTCGCCACTGTTCGAGGCTCTGCCGCTGGGAGGCAACATCGCGTGGAGCGACCTTGCCTCGGCGGATATCTCTGAGCACATGGCCGCCAACATCGACAACGCACCGGTCGGCGAGTGCGTCTCGTGGGGGATCCCGTTCGCGATAGCGGACCCGATCCTGCTCAGGGACGAGCCTGTCTCCGTGGGCTTCGAGCCTGTCAGCGCATCCTGGCTCGTGCTGATGCACACCGCCGACCTCGCATCCGACACGCCGAACGAAGATGGCTTCTATCCCCACGCACGCGGCCGACACATGCTCGGCGACCACGTGGCCGACTACGTGTTCCTCTACGCCGACGGCTCCGAAGAGCGCAGCAAGATTCGGCGAGCGCGAGAGATCGGCTGGGTGGCGCGCGGCTGGGGAGATGTCTGCTTCGAGTGCGTGGCGCACCACAAGCCGTACCCGCTCGATCCGCACCGTTGGTCCTCTCCCGGCACCCCCTGGGGCGGCTCGCAGATGCGGATCAACGTCGCCGACAACTTCCCATGGACGAACTGGCTCTGGGCATGGGAGAACCCGCGCTCGGAGGCGCCCATCGTCGGCGTGCTCTTCGAGCCGAGGGGTAGCGCCGTCGTCGTGTCGGCCATGTCGTCAGCGAACGCGGGCAAGGTCTCGTCTCACCCGCTACGCTGGTTGGCGCGCCGCAAGGCGCTGCTGAGGCTGCCGCCGGGCGATGCGTTCGACCCTGAACTGGACGAGAAGGGGCGGCTCTCGCAGATCGAGCTTGACATGGGGCAGGTCATCTCGGCCGAGCTGCGGCCCGAGTATCCGGACGACGCATGGGCCGAGACCTACGACGCCGGATTGCCGGAGATATCGTCCGGCTCCATCCTGGTGGAGTACGCGGCGCACCCGGCGGCGAGCTTCCATTTCGACGACGGGTCGACGATGCAGGCGGCGGACCTGCCGCCCACCGGCGCCGGCGATCGGCTCGTGACGGTGCCCGCCGCAACCGAGCGTGTGAGGCTCCGCATCACCGACTCGGCGACTGGTGCGCCGATCGCGGCGCGTCTCCATGTCCACGGCGAATCCGGCGAGTACCTGCCGCCGGTCGACAGGCATCGAAACCCCAAACTCGGCTTCTTCGAGGATTCCGCGCCCGAATGGTCGCATCGCGGCATACACAGCACAACGTACGTCGACGGCGAGACGCTGATCGACTTGCCGCCAGGCGCCGTGTATGTCGAAGTCAGCCGTGGGTTCGAGGTCCGGCCCGTCCGACGCGTGCTGGATGTCGCTCCCGGAACGCGCGAGCTGTCGATGTCGCTCGACAAGGTGCTGCCCTGGCGCGAGAACGGCTGGGTGACGGCGGACACTCACGTGCACGTCCTATCGCCGCAGACGGCGCTCTACGAGGGCGCGGCCGAAGGCGTGAACGTCGTGAACCTCCTGGCCGTCGACATGGGCGAGTGGCGAGTCAACGCCGGCGATTTCGACGGGCGAACGACGTTCGGCTCGAAGGACGCCGGAGGCGACGGCGAGTACATCGTGCGCGTGGGGACGGAGAACCGTCAGCACATCCTGGGGCATATCTCACTGCT
>CAZSJP010000026.1:0-12814 GCA_964606675.1 uncultured bacterium | reverse complement strand
CGCCGATGAGTTCGGGTGGCCCCGACGAGGCGACCATCGGCTCTCCGGTAGACGTTCTGCTCACCGAGTGGGCGCGCCAGTGCCGCAGCCAGGGCGGGATCGTCATCATGCCGCACTTCCCGAACCCACGCGGCGAGTATGCAGCGGCGATCGTCGGCGGCGACGTCGATGCGGTCGAGGCCACGTCATGGGGCAGCCTATATGGCGGCATCGACCCCTACGCGCTGTCCGATTGGTACCGATTCCTCAACTGCGGCTACTTCGTCGCCGCAGTGGGCGGCACGGACAAGATGTCGGCGGAGACCGCCGTCGGCACCGTTCGCACCTATGCCAAGACCGGCCCCGGCGAGTTCACATACGGAGCATGGATGGACGCCGTTAGGCGTGGCGAGACGTTCGTCACGTACGGGCCGCTGGTCGAGTTCTCGGTCGAGGGGCAGCCCGCGGGGAGCGCTGTCGGCATGACGGAGACGGGCGGCACTGTGGATGTGGTCTGGAACGCCGCCAGCGTCACACTGCCGATGTCGCGCGTCGACCTGATCGTCAACGGCGAGATACGCGAGTCGAGGCAGCTTGAGCCGTGGGCAGACGACGGCACGTGGTCGGTGTCGGTCGACCGCAGCTCGTGGATCGCGCTCCTCATCCGCGGCCACTACGACGATCAGCCCGAGATGATCGCCGCGCACACGTCGCCGGTGCGGGTCGAGGTCGAGGGTTCTCGGTTTGCCGCCGCGGCGGACGCGTTGACGATTCTGGAGCAGATCGAGGGCGCGCTGGCGTTCATCGATACGATCGGCACCCGCGCCGACGATGAGGCTTACAAGCGCGTGCGGATGGTGCTGACCTCGGCGCACAGGGACGTTCACAACCGCATGCACGAGGATGGCAAGTTCCACGACCACGACGCCGGCCAGTAGGGCGGCGTCCGCTTTGCGGACGTTGGCAGTTCCCGCGGAACTGCCGGGGCTATCTGTGAACCGCCCTGAGCGACGCTGCGCGAACCTGTTGTAGGTGCGGAGATTGCGAACTCGGCGCAGCCGTACAGCAAACTCCCAAGGTTGGGGGCCGTCTCGCGGCACCCACGCACATCCCCCGGGGTTCCTGAAGGGAACTCCCAACGTGAGCGTCAGCGCACGACCCTGGAGCTCCTGAAGGGAACTCCCAACGTGCGCGTCAGCGCACGACGCCTACTGCTGCGCCTTCCACAACCTCACCGTGTTGTCCTCCCAACTCCCGGAAACGATGTACTGCCCATCCGGGCTGACGGCGACGCTCACAACATAGATGGTATGTCCGGCGAGTGTTCTGATAGGCTCTCCATCTGCTAGCCGCCATATCGTGACTGTATCGTCCTCACTCCCAGATATGATGTACTGCCCATCAGGGCTGACGGCGACGCTCAAGACAGAATTGTTGTGTCCAGTGAGCGTTCTGATGAGCGCTCCATCCGCCATCCTCCTTATCTTGACTGTGTTGTCACCACTCCCCGATACGATGTACTGCCCATCTTGGCTGACGGCAACGCTGTGGACATAGCTCGTGTGCCCTGTGAGAGTGCGCACCAGCCCTCCGTCGGCCAGCCGCCACACTTTGACCGACTTGTCCCGACCCGCTGAAATGATGAACTGCCCGTCCGGGCTGGCGGCGACGCTGTAGACAGCGTGCGTATGTCCAGTGAGTGTTCTGACGAGCGCCCCTCCTGCCATCTTCCATATCTTGACGGTGTTATCATCACTCCCGGAGACGATGTGTTGCCCATCCGGGCTAATGGCAACGTCTCGGACCCAGTCCGTATGTCCAGTGAGCGCGCCCTCGTATTCGGCGGTCGACACGTCGTAGAGCTTCTCGAACGCATAGGCTACAGCGGTCTTCTCATTTCCGTCGTCATCCGTGACCGTCACGCTCACTCTGTGGGCACCATCTGCCGTGTACGCGTGCGTCTCGCTCGCCGACCCGTCCGCTATCGTGGTCCCGTCGCCGAAGTCCCAGTCGTACCGGACGATCGAGCCTGGCTGATCGGCAGGCAACATGAGTGGGTTCGGGTCGCTGGCGGTGGCGACGTATGTGTATTCGACGTTGATCTCGATGGTCATCGGCGCGTCGGTGATCTCGACGGTGGGGACGTTGATGGGGTCGTCCGGGCTGCGCACCTCGTGGCCGACGTAGTTGGGCGACTTCGAGTCGGCTGGGTTGTCAAACACTCTCTCGCCCTCTTTCGCGCACGTCGTCAGCAGCAGCGCGCAGATGATGGTGCATGCAGATGTCGGCGCCAGTAGCATGGTGGGTGTCCTGTGGCGTCCGTCACGGCACCACGTTGGTGTTTCCCTATGCTGCATCCATGTTTGCGTGCCGCCGACATGCGTAGGGACATGGCGTGCCATGTCCAGGCCGGCAGAGACTCCTCGGCTCGCATCGTTGCCCGATGCGTAGCTCGGCGCGGCGGTTGGTTGGTTGGTGTAGGGGCGCGGTTTCCGCGCCCACGCCGCGCGCATCGCCCCACCACCAGGGCACGGCGCCCCTACAATGGGCAGATGCCTCCGGAATCCCGAGGGGCATGGGCAACCTATGCACGCGAACACCGCCCATACGACAACGGCCCGGAGTTCTCGAAGAGAACCCCCAAAGTCCGCTTCGCGGACTAGGCTATTTCGCCGACACCTCCAGGCCCTCGCCGTCGAGGATCACGTGGACGCTCGCGTTCATGTTGGACTCGTCGCGGACGAATGCGAGGTAGTGCTTCAGCTTCTCCGCGGAGTTCAGGCTGTTGTGAGCCAGAACGATCGCGCCTGGCGGCATCTTGTCGTAACACGCTTGTAGGATGTCCAGGTATACGCCCTTGCCCTGCTCGGGCGTGCCGTCGGCGTCGAGGTACAACAGCTCGATCTCCCCGTCGAAGTCTCTCACCACGTCGATGGCGTCGGCGGCGAGGATGCGCGCGACGCCTGTCGGGTCGATTCGACGAACGTTCCGCTCGGCCCGCTCGGCTTCATCGGGCTTGATCTCGACCCCGATGAGGTGCTCGGCCGTGTACACCGCCCCCGGGCCAACGCCGGCGCCGGCGTTGGAGATGAACGTGTTCCCGCAGAAGATACCCGCGGCGACCATCACATCCGGCTTCGTGATGGCGTTGATCGCCCAGATGAGCCGCTGCTGACGGTGGGTAATCGCCGTCCACGGTATCTCGAACAGATCTGCCACCGCCTGGCGATGCGCGAGCATCTTGTCGCCATCGTAGTCGGCGTGCGGCAGTATGCGGACCGCCACCAGATCGGCGAGCGCTGCGTCGACAAGCCGTATCTCGTCTTCAAGCGGCTCGACCCGCTCGTGGGGGTGCTGGTAGTCCATCTTGTGAGTGTCCCAGTCGGCGACGCGGTGTTCACGGGCCATGCGGATCTCCTTTCGCAGTATCGGCGGGGTGCCCCGCAACGACCGCGGGGCTGGTTGCGTGAGAATCATACGCCGACGCCTACTTCGGTCCTAGCCGTAGCCGCGCTCCAGCCACCTGTGCCCGACCGATTCCGACGCGACCTCGATCTTCGGTACCACCTGCGGAACGTCAGTTCCGCCAAGCCGGCGGAGCGCTGCAACCACCGCAAGCTCTGCCAAGCTGGGGGAGCTGAAGCTCCCCCAGTGAGGCTGGCGCCCCGACCGTCCTCGGCATACACTTCTATTGACCAGCGCGGCCTTCCTGACGGCGGCCGCAGCATTGACCAGGTTGCCCTTCCGGGAGCGTTGCAATGGCCGACGAGCGGACCAAGTTCTTCAACGAGATGAGCTTCAACAGCGACGGCATAGTACATACCAGTGTCGGGATCGGCCATCCGGTGTGGAAGGAGTACAAGGACAAACTCGATTGGCTGGTCGGGTTCTCGCCATACGTCTCCGTCGGGCTGGGCCGCGAACCGGGCTCCGCGGCATACACGGAGAGCACCGACACGTGGGGTTGCGGATGGATCTACCCACTCGAGTCGCTTGACGGCGCGTGCATCGGGCATCCCATCGCCGAGTGGTCGGACCTTGCGACCTACACGCCGCCCAACCCGGACGACTTCACCGACTGGAAGGCCGAAGCCGACAAGGCCGCCAAGGCGAAGGCGGAGGGCGGGGTCGCGCGAGGCGGAACCGATCATGGTGGGATATACCTACGCCTCAGCTATTTGCGCGGTTTCGAGAACTTCATGGCCGACATCGGTGAGGGCGCACCCGAGCTGGACGATCTGGTCGCCATCGTCGAGGACCATTGGTTCGAAGTGGCCAAGCGCTGGGTCGAAGCCGGCATCGACGTGATCAGCTTCGGCGACGACCTCGGCCTGCAAGACAGGCTCCCGATGAGCCCGGATTCGTGGCGCCGATACATCAAGCCATCGTACAAGCGCATCTACCAGTATTGCCGAGAGCACGGGCTGCACGTCCACATGCACACCGATGGCTACATCGTCGACATCATCCCCGACCTGATCGAATGCGGCGTCACGGACCTGAATCCGCAGGAGATCGTCAACGGCATCGACACGCTCGTCGACCTGGTCAAGGGCAGAATCGCTATCAATATGGACATAGATAGGCAGTTTATCACCGTCCGAGGCACGCCGGAAGAAGTCGACGCCCACATCGAGAACTGCATCGTCAAGCTCGGCTCTCCTGGTGGCGGGCTTTCGATGGTTTGGGGCGTGTACCCGCCAACGCCGTTGGAGAACATCGAGGCGTGCGTGAGAGCGCTGGACAGATACGCCACCTACTGGGCCGATGGCGCCGCATGAGCACGCCACGGGAGCGCTTCATCGCGGAGATGAACGGGTCCGGCGATGGGATTGTACACTCGTCGATCGGCATCCGATACGACGTCTGGAAGGAACATCGCGAACAACTCGACTGGCTCGAAGGCTTCTCTCCGCACGTGTCGGTGAATATCTCTCGCGAGCCGGGCATACTGGCCGGCACCGAGAACACGGACATCTGGGGCTGTCGGTGGCACTACCCGCTCGAAGGGCTGGGCGGGCAGGTCAAAGGGAACCCGATCGCCGATTGGTCCGACCCGGACGAGCACACCGATTGGGACGAGGCGAGGAGCAAGGTCGAACGCGCCCACGCTGAAGGCCGAGTTGCCGGCGGCAACACGGACCATGGGTTCGTATTCCTTCGCCTGTCGTATCTGCGCGGATTCGGAAACCTGATGCTCGACATGGCGGACGAACGGCCCGAACTGCGGGACCTGATCGCCATCGTCGAACGGTATTGGCTCGAGGTCGTCAAGCGCTGGATCGCGCTTGGAGTGGACCTGATCGCGTTCGGAGACGACTTGGGCCTGCAAGATCGTCTGCCGATCGGTCCGGAGGCGTGGCGAAAGTACCTCAAGCCGAGTTTCAGACGTATCTTTTCGTACTGTCGGGAGAACGGAGCCTACGTTCATCTGCACACCGATGGGTACGTAGTCGACATCATCCCCGACCTCGTCGAGTGTGGCGTGACGACCCTCAACCCGCAGGACCTCGTCAACGGCATCGACACGTTGGAGCGCCTGGCGAAGGGCAAGGTCGCGATCAACCTCGACGTCGACCGGCAGAAGATCACCGTGTTCGGCACGCCGGACGAGGTCGACGCGCACATACATCGGTGCGTTTCGACGCTTGGATCGCCACGGGGCGGGCTGAGCTTCATCTGGGGCGTTTACTCGCCCACGCCGCTTACGAACATCGAAGCCGGCGCCAGAGCTATGGACAAGTACGCCACGTACTGGGTCGGGCGAGCCGAAGGTCAGGCGTAGGAGGGGCCGGAATGAGAACCGACCGCGCGGGATTCCTGGAGGAGATGGCCGGCAGGGGCGACGGAATCGTCCGCTCGCACCTCAGGATCAAGCACCCCACCTGGCTGGAGTTCGGCGAACGCCTGGACGCGATCGAACGGGTTTCGCCCTACGTAACGGCCGACATAGCGCGCGAACCGATTGCCTCGCCGTACGAGGAGAAGACCGACGTCTGGGGCTGCCGATGGAGACACCCGCCGTTCGACGCGTCGGCGGTGTGTATCGAGAGTGCGCTGGCCGACTGGTCGGACCAGGAGGGCTACAAGTGTCCCGATCCGTGCGATTTCACCGATTGGGAGGAGGCTGCGGACGACGTCAGGCGCGATCGTGAGCGCGGCATGACCGTCGTGCGCTCCATGGACCACGGTTTCATCTACTTGCGGCTGACGTACCTCCGCGGCTTCGAGAACTTCATGATCGACGTTGCCGAGGACCGCGCTGAGCTGCACCAACTGGCCAGTCTCGTGGGCGCCTATTGGCTGCAGATCGCCCGCCGATGGGTGGCGCTGGGCGTAGACCGGCTCGATTTCGGCGACGATCTGGGCTTTCAGGATCGGCTGCCCATCACACCGGAAGCGTGGCGCAAGTACATCAAGCCGGTGTATGAGCGGATCCTCAGCTATTGCCGCGAGAACGGCGTCCATGTCTTCCTCCACACCGACGGCTACATCGTCGACATCATCCCCGATCTCATCGAGTGCGGCGTTTCGATCCTGAACCCGCAGGAACTCGTGAACGGCGTCGACACCTTGCAGCGTCTGGCGAAGGGGAAAGTGCACATCGCGCTGGACATAGATCGGCAGACGCTTACACCGTTCGGTACGCCCGAGGAGATCGACGCGCACGTGCTCGCGTGCATCGAGGCGCTCGGATCGCCGAACGGGGGCCTCTCGCTGGTGTGGGGCGTCTGGCCGCCGACACCGTTCGAGAACATCGAAGCGTGCGTGAACGCGATGGCGAAGTACGCGACGCACTGGGTGGAGAAGGGCTGATGTCGCACAGGTCGCTTCGGCGGCGACGTTCGGGTTGCGCGAGTGTTCTCGTCACCTTGCTGGGGGTTTCGGGGATGAAGGCGATGGAACGAGGGGAGCGGCCACAGCAGGCGCGGACCTGCGTCGGTCAGGCGGGGACGGGGAACGGGTGAGAGCATTGCCCGAGGGAAGGAGCGCGTGTTGACGATTCGGGAAGACGGGGATATCCACTTGTGCCAGGTGCGCGCGGACGAGCTTGAGGGCTACGCACACTGGCAGACACACGGTCAGTGGCGCCAGTTCGACGTTCCTTGGGAGCACGTACGGGACAGTTGGGAACCTGAGGCGCTGTCCGAGTTCAGGGAGAAGTTCCTGACGAGGGCGGCACGGCACATGGAGAGAGCGGCCTGGAAGACCCAGACGGTGTCGTTGTGCACGCTGTACTACAAAGACGACGCGATCGGGTGGATGAGTTCCTACGGCTTCTCCCATGACAGAACATCCGCGAAAGTCGGCATCTGCATCGCTGAGGATTCCTGCCTCGGAGTAGGCCTTGGAACGCGAAGCCTTCGGCTTTGGGTCGATTACTTGTTCGTGGAGCGGAAGCTGCATCGGGTCGGGCTGGATACCTGGTCGTTCAACCCACGCATGATCCGCGTGGCCGAGAAGTGTGGTTTTGTGCCGGAAGGGATCGAGCGCGAGGTGCAGCGCTGGGATGGAGCCTGGCGCGACATGCACTACTTCGGGATGACCGAGGATGAATATGCACGGATCGCGAAAGACCGCGCCGCTGCGGTGTGAAGTGGCAGGCCGGCGTGGAGTACCGTCGATGCAGACCGCTCCCGCCCGGAAGTCGATGAGTGACGCCTGACGGGAAGATACGGCAACAGCAAGAGAACACAGTGGGATACGACACGGGACAGAACGTGACAAGTTCAGAGGATGACGAACGACCCGAAGCAATGGCGGCGTTCTTCGATGCCAGGGCCGAGGGGTACGACGATCATATGCGAGAGGTCTTCGAGTCGGAAACAACGTTTGCCCGATTCTACGAGGCCGTGTCATCGCCTATCGAAGAGACCAACGAGCCGCTCGACATCCTGGATCTTGGGTGTGGAACAGGGCTGGAGATCGAGGCGTTGCTCCGGAGAGTGCCGAATGCATCGATCACCGGGGTCGATGTGTCGACGAACATGCTGGATCGGCTGCGGGAGAGGTACACCGCCCAGATGAACCAGATCACGCTCGTGGCGGGATCCTACCTGACGATGCCGTTTGAAGCGCAGGCATACGACTACGTCGTCTCGGCGATGACGGCCCACCATCTACTGCGCGATGCGAAGCGCAGACTATACATGAGAATCCATGCAGCGCTTAGACCGGGCGGGAAATACATCGAGGGCGACTGTATCACTCCGGCGGAGACGGAGAGCCAATTCCTGGCCGAATACGGCACGCTTGTCGATAGCATGCCACAAGCAGGAGACGGACACTACCATATCGACGTTCCCTTCTCGATCGATACGCAGCGGGAACTGCTCCTTGGGGTTGGCTTTGCGGGCTTCGAGGTCGTCTGGCAGAGGGGCCCTGCCGCAGTCCGGAACGAAGCCGTATACGTCGTGACAAGGTGAGGCAGGGTGAGCCGACACCGTTCGAGAACATCGAAGCGTGCGTGAGCGCGATGGCGAAACACGCGACACATTGGGTTGGCTAGTGCTAGTGCCCGTCGCCGCCTCTGGCGGCCACCGCGCACTTTGGCAGTTCCTTCGGAACTGCGGGTTACGTCGATGTCGGGATCGCTCAACACCCCCCTCATTCCCCCCGTATACGGGGGGACAACCGGGGGCCCGCGGCCGGCGAACACTTGCACTTGGCACGAGAGGGCATTCGTCCGATGAAGAACACAGTCGACCTGCGCACCATCACGACGATCTCGTTCGACGCCGACGGCACTCTATGGGATTTCGAGAAGCTGATGCGGCGTGCGCTGGCGCGAACGCGCGAAGAGCTTATCCGGCTTCGGCCTTGCGACGCGACGCGTGGGTTGTCGGTTGAGGAGATGGTGCGGATTCGCGAAGAAGTTGCAGCCGAGTTGCGAGGCAAGGAGATCAACCTGGAACGCGTCCGGCTTGCAGCGTTCGCGCGCACTCTGGAGCGGCTGGACATGCCGGACGAGACCCTCGCCAAACAGATCAACGCGTTCTACGTCGAGCGGCGTTTCGAGAACGTCGAGCTTTATCCAGACGTGATCCCCACACTCGACGCCCTGGCGCGATACACCATCGGCCTGGTGTCGAACGGCAACGGCTACCCGGAACGATCCGGCCTCGCTGGGCGCTTCGATTTCGTCGTCTTCTCGCAAGAGTGCGGATTCGAGAAGCCCGATCCGAGGATTTTCGATGTCGCGTTGAGGCAGGCAGGCTGCACGGCAGGCGAGATGCTGCACGTTGGCGATTCGCTCGGCGACGACGTCCGTGGCGCGGAGAATGCAGGCGTACGTTCTGCGTGGCTGAACCGCGAGGGCGTTCCAAACACCTCCGACGTCAGGCCGAGCGTTGAGATACGGTCCCTGGCCGATCTTGTGGCGTGATAGGGCCATAACTCCGCTCCGGAGTTTGCAGCGCGCGCAGGCTGCGCACGAATGCAAACTCCCAACGTGCGCGATGGCGGCTGAAAGCGCCAGCGCGCACGACGCACGACGCGCGCAACATTCCATCTCCTTCGTAGGTCCAGATACTTGAGGCCCGGTTTCCTGGGCGATGCCGGACCGCGCCCGGCACACGACGGAACGCGAGCGCGACGGTGCATCGGTCCGGATCGAGATCGCGGCCAGCCGGCCGCAGAGGCCGGCGTGGAAGCTAACGGCAGAAGCGGGAGAAGTGTCATGTACAGAATCACTTCAGAGCAAGGCGAACGCTACGCGGCTCGGCTGTTTGCCGCGGCGACGGTTGTGGCGCTGTTGACGGCCCCCCAGGCTTTCGCGACGACGGCGGCGGGCTCGGGCGCGCCGGCGACGCGAATCGCGGACATTGGCAACTCGATCGATATCGGCTCGTGGTTGGTCGCTGGGCCGTTTCCGAGCGCGGACCTGCTCATGCGAAGCCCGGACGGTCCCAGACGCACCGGGTTCGACACGGATTTCCTCGTCTCGGTCGGGGGAGAGGCGGCGGCGCGCCTGACAGCGGGAACGAAAGTCGTCAGCCCGGACGGCAGTGAGACCGTTTTCGAGCGGCGCGATTGGGAGTCGTCGACGTACCGCGACTTGCCGTACATCGACCTGACGAAGATCTTCGGGCGGCTGAGCCACGCATGCGCGTACATCTATGCCGAACTCGAGAGCGCCGAAGAGCGCAGCGTGTTCCTGCACGTCGGCGCGGACGACGCGGCGAAAGTGTGGGTCGGTGGCGAGCTAGTGCTGTCGCACCCACGAGACGGTGGAGCGTCGCCTGCCGAGCACGTCGTTCAGGCGACGCTAGCCGCTGGCAAGACGCCGGTTCTGATGAAGATCGACCAGGCCCGTGGAGAATGGGGCGCGTACGTGGGGGTCGCCCGCACGAGCTTCCTGAGCAGCGACAGGGACCGACGGCGCAGCCCTCGGACCCGAGACGACGACCGCTTCGATGAGGGCGACGGAGTCTCCGGCGGCTCCGGCTGGGTCACCACCGGCGGGATTGCCCTCGACTTCGGGAAGCTCAACGACCATTTCGAAGGGATGGGCATGCCCGGCCTCGACAAGCAGTTTCTCTCGTTCGGCGGTGGTGGTCAGCTGGTAATCCGCGACGTTGTGCTCGGGGGCGAAGGTGGCGTACTTTTCAATCAGAGCCAGCGCAACTTGAGGTACACGACTACGATGGGCGGCGGCTACGGCCTTGCACGCATCGGGTTCGTCGTGTACGACACAAGGTCGTTTCTCGTCTACCCGATGGTAGGCATGGGCGCGGCCAGCCTTGATCTTGAGGTGACGGATCACGACGGCGGCGGCTACAAGATCACGAAGGCGAGCGTCAGCAGGTTTCTTACGGAGGTATCGGTCGGGCTTCAGTACGGAGCCGGCGGCCGCGGCAAGTTCACGCAGTTCGGCCTGCAAGCCGGCTACGCCTTCACGCCGACGGCCGCATGGGCCGTGAGCGACCAGACGCATGATACGGACCTGGGCATGCTCCCGGACGTGGGCTTCCGCGGGCCGTTCGTGAGGTTCACCATCGGCTTCGGCGGCATCGACGACAAGTAACGGCCAACGTCGGGCGTCGCCAACGGAAGAAGGAACGCATGATGGCAGACGCTCATCGATCGGGTGGCGCCCGACGATTCGGTAGCGAACGGCGATGGTTCCGCGACAAGCGGACCGACACCCTCGTCTGGCAACTCACGAGCTACCACACGAACAGCATGAAGCTCTCGTACACCACGCAGTCGTGGACCCCCGACGGCGAGTGGATAGTCTTCTTCTCCGAGCTTGACTCACGGCGCGGATCGCCCATGTGCCTGTACAAGGTCGGGTCGGAGGGGCACGACCTTGTGCGCCTGTCCGACTCGCCTATCGTCTGTCACTTCGCCTGCATCGACTGGCCGAGGAACAGAGTCCTCTTCCCAACCGGGCACGAGGTCCGGGCCGTCGGGCTGGACGATTTCCATGAAGAGACACTGTTCGGCTTCCCGGGTGCATCTGGATTCGGTGGTATGACGCTTAGCCCGGACGGGCGGGCGGCGCTAACGACGTTCAGCCAGGGCGGCGCCTGTAAGCTGGTGCGATTGGGCCTAGAGGACGGCGAAGCAACGACGATCTTCGAGGACAGGAACGGGTTCAGCAGAGCTCAGTACAACCTCGACGGCAGCGGCACGATACGGTTCTCAGGCGCCCTGCTCGACGAGCGGCACGGCATCCCCGGCGACTTCGGCTTCTGCGTCATCGAGGACGACGGGACGGGCCTGCGTGCACCCGCGGCGGTCGATGCGGGCAAGGGGATCACACACGATACCTGGCTCGGCGGGTCGCGCGAGATCGCATACGTCTACTGCGACAGACAGACGCATTGGGAGACGTATCCCTCCCGCATCGGCGCGGCGAACGTCGACACCGGCGAGACGAGAGTAGTCGCCGAGCGAGGGAGCTACTGGCACTGCTCATCGAGCATGGACGGCGCGCGAATCGTCAGCGACACGAACTGGCCGCAGAGGGGCCTGGTGCTAATCGACACAACGACCGGAGCCGAACGAACGCTCTGCTGGCCCGAAGAGTCCGGCGGCGCCGCGGCATGGGGCCACCCGCACGCGTCGTTTAGCCCGGATGGGACGCGCGCGCTGTACAACTCCGACGCCACGGGCGTATGTCAGATCTACATGGCGGTCGTGGACGAGTAGGGCGAGCGCGGAACACAGGGAGATGATGCGCTGTGCCATCGTCGCGGCCCGGTGGATTCGACCCGGCGGCGGTTGGGCCCTAGATGTGATGTGTCATGACGTTGTCCTCACCACGTGCACCGGCGAACGTACGGCATGCAGTCGTAGAACGCACCCCACACAACAGCCTGGGGACGCACACTGCCGGAACTCTTGGCGCTGTCGTCTCAACCGCGTGTCCATCATCAACTTCCTCAGCTTGGGTGGTGACAACGTCATGACATTCCACACCTAGACCGCCAGAAACGCCTTGCGCACCAGAGCCGACGCATCGCACGCGTCGCCGCTCTTGATGACCTCGTCGAACGCGTCGGCACCGATCCTCTCGACGGCCGCGAACATGCCCTCCATCCACGCCTTGCACTCGGATGCGGCACGGACCCCGTCCTCGCGATACGGGAAGATATCGAGCGTGAGCCATCCGGTGTAGTCGACGCGTTTGAGCCAGTAGACCGTCTCCAGCAGCGACACCAGGTGGACAGACCCCACCATCATGTCCTCGTCCCAGTCGCCGTGGTTGTCGTTCAGATGCAGATAGTCCATCTTGCCGTATTGGCTCAAGAGCGCGACGGCCGACGCGACGTTCTCGGCACCTTGGGATGCGTGGCCGACGTCGAGCAGCACGCCCACGCTATCGAGG
>CAZSJP010000025.1:0-16134 GCA_964606675.1 uncultured bacterium | reverse complement strand
CCAGATCTGACCTTTGTGATCAAAAACGATCCGTTCGACGATCGACAGACCAAGTCCGGTTCCGCCCTCTTTCGTGGTGAAGTACGGATTAAAAACGCGATTATGATACTCGGGTTCTATGCCCGATCCGGTATCTTTGATCTGAATTCTACAGTAGTTGGATTTGGCCTTTCTGACAAGGTCACTCGTTATTGTCACCGTTCCGTCATCGCGAATCGCCTCAAGCCCTTCTGTGTGGTGTTTCTAATACTAACGCCGCATGCGAATGTGAGGATGACGCACCTGGAGTCGGAGATATTTGACAGACAAGTCGAGCATTACGACAGTACGCATCTCGTCTGGCGGCATCCTCACCTTGCTCCCGATCAGACGAGGGACCTGGTGTGGCGTGCACATGAGGCCATCGTGCACCCGCTGAACTATCCGAAGCGAAAGATCATGAAGAGGTGGGCGGCAATCCAGCGAGAAGGAGCCGCCAAACAGCCGATGGAAAGAGCGATATCCGCCGGTTGAGCGAGCTGACAGACGACTGCGACAGTTCTCGCAACTCCATGGAGAGGAGCAGGAGAAAGGCGGTCTCAACACGAAGACGCCATGTCGAAGTCGTCTCGCCCCTTGACACAGTCTCCGTGATGTAGCCACGTCTTTGCGGGGCCTCGCCCAAATGTCGCACGCGTACGTACGCGCGCACAGAGGGGCTGCTCACAGGTCGCCGGGAGGCGACAGTCGCGGATGCCCCAAGCAGGGGCCAATGGCGAACGAGCCCATCTGTACGCGATTCGGCAGAGGATGTCCTCCCCTACGACCGTTATCGGCGCTAGCTTTGACAGCGAATGGATCACCCTCGCAGAGGATTGGTCGTCGACCCTCAAAGGCCGCAGCGACTGAAGCGACGCGTGTGACGGCTGCGCTTCCGAGGTCGGAGTGTGGGGCAGGTCTTCGACGATCCCGAAGGCAACGTGGACCCCGATACGCTGCGGTCGAGGATCGCCGGTCTGTCTCTTGTCCACAACGTGCTGTGCCAGTTCAGCTACTGCGACAATGCGTCTTGAAGAGGTCGGTTGTCGACGCTGGGTGTCCCCACATGCCGCAGATGGAATCGTTCGGTCGGGCTTCGGTCTGCTGCTCCGTGGTTGGGGCGCTCGGGCGCGCTTGTGGGGAGAGGAGCCTCCCGCGGTGAGCTGAGCGTCCCGGAAATCGCGCGGGATTGGCTTTCCGAATCGGCACCTGGCGGCATCACTAGTACGTAACCGGAGCGCTCACAGCCATCCGAATCGGGAGGCGCACCATGAGACCCATCCCAGTCCTGGCGATGCTCGTTCTCGTCGGCGCCGCCGGTTGGAGTTTGCTCCGCGCCGCGTCGTGTGGGGAAGTGCCGGTCGAACGGACGCTGGACGGGCTTGGTCCGGAGTACGTGGCGCTCCTCGAGCGCTGGTCGGGCACCGCGCTGGGCTGGATCGACAGCGTGCTGGTTGCGAACCCACCGGATGGCGGCGACCGGCGGATGCGACGCACGGCGCACCTGATGCTCGACGAGCCGCTGCACCTCGTCAGCGCTCCGCTGCTGCAGTCGGTGCGACGTTTCCGCCACGATCGGATCGACCGGGCCATCGAACAGATGCGAACCGAGCAGGTGACCGAAGGCGTCACTATCTGGAAGCTCTACAACCACGGATGGGTCGTCCGAACCGCGAATCACACATGGGTGCACGATTTCTACGCCGGCCTGGAGCCGATGGCGTTGACCGGTGAGCAGGTCGACGCCGTGCTCGGCCACGCCGACGCGCTCTTCTGCAGCCACTGGCACAGGGATCATTCGTCGCAGCCGGTGATCGAACGCGCCTTGGAGTTGGATGTGCCGGTGTTCGTCTCGCCGTCGGCAGGCGGGCGACATCGAGCTTGGACCGAAGGCGAAACCGGGATCACGGTGGTTGAGCCGGGCGACAGAGGCGAAGTCGGCGGGCTGACGTACCATGCGTACCCAGGCCATCAGGGCCAGACGCTCAACGACGTCTTCGTCGTGACGGCCGACGGCATCACGACCATGCAGACCGGCGATCAGTCCAACGACGACGACTTCGAAGCGTGGATCGATAGCGTGGACGTGGAATACGACGTCGACGTGCTGCTGCCGAACGTGTGGACGACGGACATGAACCGCGTGCTCCGAGGGGTGAACCCGAGGGTCGTGATCCCCGGCCACGAGAACGAGTTGGGCCATAACTTCGAGCACCGCGAGCCATACGCGCAGGCCTACGAGAAGCTCGAACGGCTTGAGACGATTGGATGGCACGTCATGGCATGGGGCGAGCGCGTGCATATCGAAGCGAGAGAGGACGAGCGATAGAGTCTCACAACACACGGAAAGGGCGGTGCAACATGAGAATCGCAGGAGTAATCGCAGCGCTGTTGGTCCTTGCCGGAGCGGTCGCAGCCGACGACGCAGGCGACGTGCGCGCCGTATTGGCCGAGTGGAGAGCCGCGCACGAAGCCCGCGACGTCGATGCCGCCGTCGCGCTGTGGTCCGACGATTTCGTGAACCCGCGAGACACGACGATGCGGGGCGAACAGGCCGCTCGCGAAGCATTCGGCGACCTCGTGTCCGGACGATGGGGCGAGATCAGGATTCTCCTCCACGGCCTGGCCATCACGGTGCAGGGCGACAGCGCCTTCGCGAACGGTGTGGTCTCCCTCAGCAGATGGGGGGCATCCGAGCGTGCCTACGTATTAACGCGCGATCAGGTCGGCTGGCGCCTGTTCCGTTCCGAGCCACGCGGTCGGCTCGCCGTTGAACGGTTGCTCGACGGGCTTGGTCAGCCGTACATGGAACTGATGGAACGTTGGTCGGGTACCGCGCTTGGGTGGATCGACAGCGTGCTGGTCGCGAACCCACCGGACGGCGGGGAGCGACGGATGCGACGGACGGCGCACCAGATGCTCGACGAGCCGCTACATCTTGTCAGCGCGCCGCTGCTGGAGTCGGTACGACGTTTCCATCACGAGCGAACCGACCGGGCCATTGAACAGATGCGGACCGAGCGCGTGACCGAAGGCGTCACCATCTGGAAGCTCTACAACCACGGATGGGTCGTTCGAACCGCGAACCACACCTGGGCGCACGATTTCTACGCCGGGCCGGAGTCGATGGAACTCACCGATGAGCAGGTCGACGCGGTGCTCGGCCAAGTGGATGCGCTCTTCTGCAGCCACTGGCACGGCGATCACTCGTCGAACCGCACGATCAGGCGCGCTCTGGCCATGGACGTGCCCGTGTTCGTGTCCCCGCTGCCCGAAGCCACGTGGGCGCTGAGCATCACGCAAGGGATCGGGTACGCCGATCCGGCCACGCCTCCGCCTGGACTCACCGTCGTCGAGCTTGGCGGCAGAGGCGAAGTCGGCGGCCTTATTTACCACGCGTACCCCGGCCATCAGGGCGATTTCGCCAACGACGTCTTCGTCGTGACTGGCGACGGTATCACCACGATGCAGACGGGCGATCAGTCCAACGACGACGACTTCGAAGCATGGATCGACAGCGTAGACGTCGAATACGACGTGGACGTGTTGCTGCCCAACGTGTGGACGACGGACATGAACCGCATGCTCCGAGGCGTGAATCCGAGAGTCGTGATCCCCGGCCACGAGAACGAACTGGGCCACAACTTCGAGCATCGAGAGCCGTACGCGCAGGCCTACGAGAAGCTAGAACGGCTTGAGAGAGCCTGGCAGATCATGGCGTGGGGCGAGCGGGTGCATATCGAAGCGCGAGAGGGCGAGCGATAGAGTCTCACAGGACACGGAAGGGGAGGTGCAGTATGAGAATCGCAGGAGTAGTCGCGGCGCTGGTGCTCCTTGCCGGAGCGGTCGCAGCCGACGACGTCGCGGACGTTCGTGCAGTGCTCGATCAGTGGAAGGCGGCGTACGAAGCGTCTGACGCCGATGCGGCGATCGAGCTATGGTCCGAGGATTTCGTCAACCGGCGGGATTCGACCATGCGGGGACGCGAGGGTGTTCGCAGCACGTACGGCGAAGCGATTGCCGGTCGCTACGGAACACCCAGGCTGGAGGTGGCCGGTGCCCGGATCGCCGTAGGGGGCGACAGTGCCGTTGCCGAAGGGATCGTTGTCCTGATGAAATGGGGCGCGTTCGAGTGGTCGTACGAACTGAAGCGTGAGGATGCCGGCTGGCGCCTGCTGTGGATGGAGCCGGGCGGGCGCGTCGCGGCGGAGACAGTGCTGCCGGGGCTGGGGAAGCCGTACGTCGAGCTTATGGAGCGCTGGGCGGGTACGGCACTCGGCTGGGTCGATAGCGTCCTTGCCGCGAACCCGCCGAATGGTGGCGACCGACAAATGAGGCTCACGGCGCTCAAGATGCTGGATGAGCCGCTTCACCTCGTGAGCGCGCCAACCCTCAAGCCCGTCCAGTCGTTCTTCAGGAGCAACATCGACACTGCCATTGCCCAGATGACTTCCGAGGTCGTCACCGACGGCGCGACTCTCTGGAAGCTCTACAACCACGGCTTCGTCGTGAAGACTCCGAATCGTTGTTGGGCGCACGATGTTGTCGAAGGCTCCGGCGGTATCGCGATGACCGACGAGCAGATCGATGCGATCCTCGGGCAGGTTGAAGCGCTGTTCTGCAGTCATTGGCATAGCGACCACACCTCGATCAACCTGGTCAAGAAAGCTCTCGCGAGAGGCATACCCGTACTCGTGGCCCCGCTTCCGGAGGGTGGCTCCGGCGATTGGATACTCCAGGAGCTAGACAGCGTGGCCGATTCAGAAGGCTCGGCCGAGGCGACCGTGGTGGAGCCGGGCGCCGACGGGGAAGTCGGCGGCCTGGGCTACCACGCATACCCGGGGCATCAACGGACCCAGTTGAACAACGTGTTCGTCGTTTCCGCGGACCACATGACCATCATGCAGACGGGCGATCAGTCCAGCGACGACGACTTCGCCGCGTGGATCGACAGCGTGCACACGGAGCGACAGATCGACGTGTTCCTACCGAACGTCTGGACCAAAGACATTCGGCGCTTCATCGCCGGCGTTCGTCCTCGCGTGGCGATCCCAGGCCACGAGGTCGAGTTGGGCCACCGGTTCGAGCTAAGGCACCCGTACGACAAGTCCATCGCCGAGTTCAGCGAACACGTCGGCACGCAGGGCGTCGAGTGGCACGTCATGGCGTGGGGCGAGCGAGTGCACGTCTCGGCGGCGGAGCCTGACCGGTAGCAGGAATCAGGCATCTCGCCGGCACTCTACCACGAGACTGTCATTGGACGAGAGAGGACGAAGGAGGGTGATCATGCGACTGAAAGCGACAGCCATCATCATAGGCCTTGCCCTTAGCGCCCATTCGCTCAGCAGCGCCGCCGCGGTCTCACCGAACGACAGCATGGCCGCGCGGTTGGCGCTGTCGCAGTGGGCGCGGACCCGAACCAGCGACAGCCTAGCGGCGCACCTTGCGCTCTACCGGGATACACTCTCCGTCGATGGTCGGCAGGTGACGGCCGAGTCGATGCGCCGCCGCTTCGAATGGGAGTTGACAGGGCCGATGGTGAGCGACGTGTCCCGCGCTACGGTCGTCGCGGCCGGCGACTCGGTGGTCGCGGACTCGGTGCTGTCGGCGAACGACCGGGCGACAAGCATCCTGCGACTGGTTTTCGGTAGATCGGACGGAGAATGGCGCGTTCGGTCTTTGTCGACTACCGGCTCAGGCCCCATCGAGATGGGGCTTCCGGGCATTGGATCGGGCTACGTCGACATGATCGAGGCGTGGTCGCAGACGAATCTCGCCTGGGTCGAGGCGACGCTTCTTGCGCATCGACCGGACGACGGCGACCCCGGCCTCCGCGCGCAGGCGCTGTTCATGCTCGACGAGCCGCTGCATCTCCGTAGTTCGCATCACTTGGAATCGGTGAGAGGCTTCCTCCGGCGTAGCATCGACAGGGCGATCGACGAGATACGGTCCGAGCAAGTAACCGAGGGCGCCACGATCTGGAAGCTGTACAACCACGGCTGGGTGGTGAAGACGCCGAACCATTGCTGGGCGCACGACTTCTACGAAGGGGTCGAGCGGGCGTCGATGTCTGACGAACAGATCGACGCTCTTCTTGGCGAAGTCGAAGCCCTCTTCTGCAGTCACTGGCACCGCGATCACACGTCGACGAGGGTGGTGCAAAGAGCGCTCGCGAAGGGCTTACCGGTGTGCTTGCCGCCGCTGCCGCCAGGTGGCTGGGGTGCACACATCCGGGAATCCGTTCCGGACCTGGCGAATGCGACCATCGCCGTGCGGGGGGCCGACGGCGGAATCGCCGGCCTGCGCTACCACGCCTACCCCGGGCATCAGCGCGAACTGGAGAACGACCTGTTCGCCGTCACGGCGGATGGGATCACCGTGCTCCACAGCGGAGATCAGGTGAGCGACGCCGACTACGAATGGATCGATCGCATCGCGGACGACCGCACAATAGACGTGTTCCTCGGCAACGTCTGGATCGACGACTTCCCGCGTTTCATGCGCGGCGTGCGTCCGCGGTGGGTCCTGCCGGGGCACGAGAACGAACTCGGCCACGGCTTCGACGGCCGAGCGCCGTATGACATGGCGTACGACAGAACGCGGCCGGTTCGGGATGCGAACTGGCGTGTGCTCGCATGGGGCGAACGAGTGCATATCGATCCGAGATGACACCCCGCAAAAACACAAGACCGGTAACGTAGGAGAACCGAATGGGCGATGAAGCGGGAGCCGAGGTATTGGCAGTCGTGAACGGCTGGCTCGAAGCCGTCCGCGCCCACGACACGGAGCGGATCGAGTCGTACTACGTCGTCGCCGATGGCGACGGGTGCGAAAGCGACGTCGAGGCGCTACGAAACGCGTTCGGGTCGCCGATAGCCGACGGTGGCTACTCGCCGATGTATGACGACGGACGTGCTATGGCGACCGTCGACGGCGACGCTGCCACCGTCGGGCCGATCATGGTGACCGATCTGCGCATGACTGAGCTGAAGCGGCTGGTTCTCGCGAAGGTCGTCGACCGATGGCGCATAAGGGCTGTCGAGCACGTCGCGTACCGTCCGATAGAATGGGGCATGCCCGGCCTCGGCGAGGCATACGCGCGACGGCTGGACGACCGCGCCGGCGAGACGCTCGATTGGATCGACAGCGTCCTGGTGGCGAACCCTCCCGGAGCGGGCGACGCAACCATGCGACACCAGGCGATCCGCTCGCTCGACGAGGTGTTCCATATCCGCAGCGCCGGGCTGCTCGATTCGGTCCGGGCCTTTCTCCGAAAGCGCGTCGACAGGGCGCTCGACGAGATGAGCGCCGGCGGCGCCGTCGCCGGGCGAGTCGAATCCGGCATCGGCGTATGGCAGCTATACAACCATGGCTGGGTGGTGGAGACTCCGAATCATCGCTGGGCGCACGACGTCTGCGAGGGGTTCGGCAACGTCGTCATGACCGAGGCGCAGGTTGATGCCGTGCTGGACAACGTCGACGCGATGTTCTGCAGCCACTGGCACCGCGACCATACCTCGCCCGTCGTGCTGAAGCGCGCAGTGCGGAAGGGCCTGCCGGTTCTCGTAAGTCCGATCCAACACGAGTACGCCGGAGCCGTGCTGAACGCGCTCGGAGACGAAGCCGACGCCGTACTAGAGCACCTCACCGTCGTCGACCGCGGGTCGACCGGAGAAGTGGCGGGCCTGAAGTACCTGGCCATGCCGGGGCATCAGGACGACCTCAACAACACGATGTTCCTGATCGAAGCCGACGGGCAGACCGTGTTGCAGACGGGCGATCAGTGGAACGAGGACGACTTCGCGTGGATCGCAGACATCGGCGACGAGCACGAGGTCGACCTGCTGCTATCGTGGATGGTCGAGCTGAAGCTCTACGCGGAGGGCGTTCGCCCGAGGGTGGTGATCCCCGGTCACGAGAACGAACTGGGCCATCTCATCGAGCACCGCGAGCCGTACGACCAGGCGTTCGAGAAGCTCCGCGACGTCGAGTGCGACTGGCACGTCATGGCATGGGGGGAGCGCGCGTACGTGCCCTCTCGGCACGCGGGCAGCAGGTAGACCGTCTCGCTTCTGGCGCACCCGTTGCCGACAAAGAGCTGCGACCAAGTCTGCGTAGCAGATCCCCAACGTCCGCGCCGGCGCACGACATAGTGGCACCCAAGTGCGACTGAGTTTGCGCAGCGAACTCTCAACGTGCGCGCTAGCGCACGACGCCCAGCCAGCGATCGAACCACTCGAACGCCACCTCGCCGCTGAACCTGTGGCCGGCGGGGTGTATGTCTCGGACCAACATGTCGGCTGCTCCGGCTGCTCTGTAGATGCGCTCCAGTTGCCCGTATGCCTCGTCCACCGCGTGCAGCGGGAAACAGCCGTCCTGTTGGCCCGTCTCGATCACTAACGGCCTCGGTGCGATCAGACCGGCGACATCGGACATGTCGCAGACGTCCAGCACTCCCGGAATCGTGTAGCAAATGCAGTTGCCGTGCTCGACTATCAGCCCGTGGTACGTGCACAGGAACCCGCTGATCGTCGATACGCTCACTCGCCGGTCGAGTGCGGAGACCAGCATCGCCAGTTCGCCGCCCATCGAAAGCCCCGCGCAGCCGATCCTCGTTTGGTCTACCTCCTCGCGACCGACGAGGTAGTCGATGCCACGCATCTGATCCCACACTCGGATGCCCGCCAGCACTCGCCCGAGCATGAGCGCGTACGTGAACATTTTGTCGCAGTTGCCCGTCAGCCCTCGCTTGCTCAACTCCGGATCGGAGAGGAATCCGAAGCCGCGCACCTCGCACGTGAGAACGACGTACCCGCGCTCCGCGAACTGTCTGGAGTAGTCGTAGTTCAGCGCGCGGACGCCATCGTGTCCGTCGGGGTCGCTGTCGAGTTGGTCGGTGATGCCGCGCCCGTGCCCCGGCGGGCAGAGAACCGCCGGCGCCGGTGCCCGCAAGCTCTTCGGCACAAGCAGCGCCGCCGGTATCTCGACCCCGGGCTCAGACTGGAAATACACCTGCTCGACGCTATACGTCCCGCAGTCCTCGGTCCCGGCCATGCGCGGCGAAAGGTTGCATGGCTGCATCCGGTCGAGTGTCAAGAGCCGTGCCAGCACCGGCGCAAGGCCGCATTGCCATGCTGCAACGGCATCGGGCGTTTCGGCGAGAGAGGAATACTGTCTGGTGGCCGATTCGTGGAGTTGGTCCAGAGCGGCGATCGGAGAAGTCTGCTGCCAATTCATGTTGCACCTCGGGTCAGTAGGATTGGAACGCGAAACGGTGCGAGAGCCCGAGCCGCGTGTCGGGCACACCGACCGGCACGTCGATGTCTCGGGTCATCTCGAGGCGCGTTGCAGGGCTGATGGCCCATTCGAACGCCACCTGATGCCGGGCTCCCAGCGCTGGCCTGGCGATGCTGATGATCTCGAGTTGCCCGTGGTACGAGAGCAGCAGGCGGCCCCACAGGTACTGGCCGACGGTCCACTTCGTGCCCCTCAGATAGCTGAACTGGGCTGCCGGCAACTCGTCGTCGAGTAGGTTGAGCAGGACCGACGGCTGGATGTCCAACACGTCGATATTCGTCAAGCGGCGAATCTGGCGCTCGACCGGGCGCAGGAAGTTGCGCCATGCTTGCTGTTCGCTTCGTCTGAGCAGAGTCCTGTAGCCCGCGCTGACAAGCTCGCCCGGGTCGAGTTTCGCTCCCTGCTGCAAGCCTTCGCTCTCGCCCTGCCGCACCTCGCCCGAATAGTATCCCAGCTTCTGCAGGATCGCAAGCTGCCTCTCCTGGGGGGTCAGGTTGCCCCGCAATTCGTCGCTGTCCAATTCGACGGTAAGCTCGCCGAACCGCCCACCCTCGTGGACAAGGTTCGTTACCGGGTCGATGCTCACCAGCCGCGCGTAGATCCGCGCCGTATCGCCCAGTACGGTTACCCCACGGCCCCTGATGAGCGGCTCACGGTCCGATCGCGTATCCCATTCGATGACGAGGGGTCCATCGGGCGCGAAGTCCAGATCGAGTATAGATATGCGAGCCTGCGTGCTGATCAGCCCGTGCGTGGCGACGCTGAGGCCGCCTCCCGAGTAGATTCCACGCATCTCCGCCCGGCCGCCTTCGGCCAGCCTTGCCTCCAGTTCCGCGGCCATGGAACCGAGGAGTTGCAGTGGGTCGTCGAGCATTCGCTCGAGGATGCTGCCGGATCTCTGTCGGCTCTCGTAGGTAAGGTTCCGACCCGTGACAAGATCGACTCGCCAGTTGATCCGGCGCCCGAGATCGCTCATCTCGGTCGTATCGACCTCGCCGGATGCATCTTCGAGCGGGTACGTGAACGCGCCGTTGCTGACTATCGCGTCGCCCACGAATACGGGGTTCACCCACGGCCCCGCGATCAGGAACCGGTCGCTCACGCCGCGTCCGGTGAGTTCGACGTCGACGTGCTCCCCGTCCGGCATCGCGCCGCGGACATGCAGCGGTATCGCGCTTCGTGTCTCCACGCCCAGCACGCCGAGGCTGATCCCAACCGCGTCGACGACGAACGGCTCGGCACCGAAGCCCTGCGCCGGAGCGTTGGTGATGGATATCTCGCCCGTCGCGACGTCCGCGGAGAAGCGCTCGATCTGAAGCGATCGCGATTCCGGGACGATCGATGCTCGGATGTCGACGTCGGTCCACGTCGGCCAGACGTCCGTCGGCCACCGAAGCTCGCCGTCGTGTACCGCGAACCACCCCTCCCCGAACACCGTCTGCGACGGCCGCCCGGCGATTCGCACGTATCCCTCTCCGGCCCCGCGGCCCGAGACGCCCTTGTCGATCAGGTGTGTCAGCAGCCAGAAGACGTCGTTGCTCGAGTCGGGAAGGATTCGGATCGGCAGGTCCAGTTCGGCGTCGGGCCCTGCGCCGGCAGGTATTCTTCCGTCGGTGCACACCGCCCGGTAGAACCCGACTCGGTGGACCAACGCATCGGACACCCCTAGCCATCGGCTGTCTCCGGCCAGATGGACCTCCGTCGTGTCGAACGGCACGCGGACTATCTCGCCCCCGGTAGCGAATACGTCGATGGCGAGTTTGGTCGCCGGCTCGGTGCGAGGCTCGTGTTCGATCTTCACCGACCACAACGCATCGCCATGGGCGTCGAGAGCGACGCCTCCGAGAGCCAGAGCCATCTCCAGACGGCCATCGGGCGGGCCCCATATGCGCGACGATACCGAACCATCCGGAATGCGGTACGTGCCCGAGTTGAACAGCAACGGGCGATCCTCAAGCTCGAACGGGCCAGCCATCCACGTGACGCTGTCGCCGTCGATCGTCACACTTGCGGCGGACGTCAACGACGTGACGCCCTTCATGGTGAAGTCGCTCAGTCTGATGTCGCCGTTGCCCTCGACCTTCCCATCCAGCACGGCGACGTTCACCTGCCCGGAGACCTTGCCGGATGTCAGGAATCTGTCCAGCCGTACTATTCGCGAAAGCTCGATCAACGGCACGTCGCGTAACGTGAATGCGCCGACGATGTTGCCGCCGTCGGGCATTCGTCCGCTGATGCCGACCATGCCGTCCCAGCTCGTTCCCGACAGCCTCCACCCGTCCGTGTCGCGTCGGACGGTGGCGCTGACGCTCTGGGTCATGTGGTAGAACGGAAGGGCGTCCGTAGCGAAACGGGCCGAGAACGGCTCATCACCGGACAGCCAGCCGGTCTCCACGTCGACCCGCAACGGGAACGGCTGCTTGCCGCGCCTGGCCACGACCACATCGCCGGTCGCGGTCAGGCGGGTGCCGGTGCTTTCGAGCCGGAGCGCTCCCGACAGACGTGGTGGTGCGCGCCCGATCGGAGGCTCGTAGCCGGCAAGGGCGACGTCCAATGCGACCGACAGCGAGTCGGCGTCACCGACACGAACGGCACCGCTCAGTCTCGCGCTCCGACCACCCGCGCTGACGTGTATCGTCCCGGAGCTATCGCCGGTCGCCAACGAGGCCGAGTCAATCGGCAGCTCGTGCCCATGCAATCGGACGTCCACGTCGTCGAATCGCAGTTCGGCCCGCGTGCGGACCCCGGACACCGAAACGTCCGCGGTGGCGTTGGCGCTGCCGGCCAGCCCGACGCCGGCCAACGCAGGGATCGAATCCAGCCGCAGCGACCGAGCCGAGAGGGCGAGGCGTATGTCGAGCGGGTCCAGTCGTCCGCTGCCGGTTCCGACGATACGTGTGCCATGCACGTTGCCGACTAGCGTGTCGATCACCAGCACGTTTGGGGCGGGGCCTGCAATCGGGTCGGTGTACCCGTGAACGAGCAGATCGCGGGCGTGAACGCCACGTGTTGCCAGCGAATCGGATGAGAGACGAACGGCGAGCGTCGGCGCCTTCAGAGGCCCCCGTAACGCCATTTCGCCCCTTATGTTGCCGTGGAGATCGGCCACCGCCGGGTCCAGGAGGCGTCCCACGCGAAGAAACGTGCCTCGCCATGAGGCGGCGACGTCGACGTGCGGGGTTGCACCCCATCTGACAAGCCCACGCGTGCTGAGGATGACGCCCTCGATCGCCACGTCCGTGGGTTCCCAGCGTGCCTCGCTTCCGGACAGCACGACGGTTGTGGAGATCGGGCCGATGCCGATGCTGTCGCGTCGCATCAGGTGCACGCCGTCAAGCCTCAAGCTGGCCTCAAGCGAGTCGCTCCACCCGACCCGTGCGTCGACAATACCGCCTATCGTCGGAAATGCGTCGCTCCGCGCCCTGGCGAGGTCCATCTGACTCGCGCTGCCGCGAACCTGAACCAGGTCGTCCGTCAACGACACGGCCGCCGTCAGTGAGAAGTTGCCGGCGTCGCTCAGTGCGTTGCCGGTAATGTAGACACCGATTCGGTCGGTCACCCCGACCCAGCCCGTCAGGCCTTCGATGAGAGGCACGGCGTCGAGGCCGTCGCCCGGGTCGTACACGATCGAGCCGTCGGCAATCGTCGCCGTGATCTCAGGCAGCGACGGCCGCGATGACGACGCGGGACGGTTTCGCCATCGCTCCATCCGCGTAACGAGAGAGTCGCCCAACGAGACGGTCGGCTCGAATACCTCGATACGATCCACCGCGGCTACGGGGTCCAGATGTACTGCCTTCGTCACGGAGAAATGGACTCGCACTCGCCTGATGTGAGCCGGGCCCGGAAACAGCGGCGCGTCGGCCTCGACGTTGACGAAGTCAACGTAGCCCCAGCGCCATGAGACGTCGCCAACGCGCATCCGGCCGCCGACGACCGTCTCGAAGCGTTCCTCTACGACTCCGTGGAGCCTATCGGCCAGTTTGATCGTTACTCGGACTGCGATGACGCCTATTGCCAGTAATAGAAGGACAGAGGGCCACGCGCCTTTCCGGGCGATTGCGGCCCATCGTCGGCTGCGCGAGGCCTTGGTTTGGCCACCGTCATGCATGGAGCGCTGCATATCAGGGATGTCGCCGGATGCCTAGACGAAGGAATGCACCGGCGTATGAACTGAAGTGCCCTGCTCTCTCAGGATGGAGAGAACAGGGCAATCTGAATCGGACGAACTCGGTGGACCTAGTCGGCGCTTGCGTGCGCGGGGCTTTCCGGCGGCTGGGCCGGAGGGCCGCCATCGCCGCCGTCGTCACCGTCGTTGCCGGAGTCGTTCTCGGCGCCGTCGTGTTCGCCGACTGCCTCGAACGTGAGCTTCTCGCCGTCGGTATCGACGAGGATCTTCCCTCCGTCGCCGAACTTGCCCGACAGAATCTCCTCCGACAGAGGGTCTTCAAGATGCCGCTGGATCGTTCGCTTCAGCGGCCGGGCCCCGAGTTTCGGCTCGTAGCCTCTTTCGGCAATGTATTCCTTGGCCGCCACCGTGAGTTCGAGCGTCAGGTTGCGGTCGGCTATGCGCTTGATCTCGTCGGCCATCAGGATGTCGATTATCTGAAGTATGTCTTCGTGTTCGAGCGCGCCGAAGATGATAAGCTCGTCGACCCGGTTGATGAACTCCGGATTGAAGACGCGCTTCACCTCGTTGTTGATGGCGTTCTCCATCTCCGAGCGCGAGGGCGCACCGTCGGTGGACGTGAATCCGAAGCCCGCTATGCTTCCGATATCGCGAGTGCCGAGGTTGGACGTCATGATCAAGATCGTGTTTCGGAAGTCGACCTTGCGCCCGTAGCTGTCCGTGAGCCTGCCGTCGTCAAGCACTTGCAGCAGGATGTTGAAGACGTCCGGATGGGCCTTCTCAATCTCATCGAAGAGTATCACCGAGTAGGGCTTACGCCGCACTTTCTCAGTGAGCTGACCACCTTCCTCGTAGCCAACGTATCCTGGAGGAGCGCCGACGAGCCTGCTCACGGCGAACTTCTCCATGAACTCGGACATGTCGATGATTATCGCCGCGTCCTTGTCGTCGAACAGTGTCTCCGCCAGCGCCTTGCCGAGTTCGGTCTTGCCGACGCCCGTCGGGCCGAGGAAGATGAACGAACCGATGGGACGATTGGGGTCCTTCAGGCCGCTTCGGGAGCGCCGGACTGCTCGCGAAACGGCGCCGACGGCCTCGCCCTGACCGACAACGCGAGTGCTCAACTGCGCTTCCATCTCAAGGAGCTTCGCCGACTCGTCCTTCGCCAGCCGGAAGACCGGAATGCCGGTCATGCTGCTGACGACGTACGCGATGTCGTCCTCGGTAACCTCGACGACGTCGTTCTCGCGAGATTCCTCCCAGTTCTTCCTCTCAAGGTCCAACTCTTCACGAAGCTGGCGTTCGCCGTCTCGCAGGTTCGCTGCGTCCTCGAAGTTCTGGGCGTTTACGGCGTGCTCTTTCTTCTCTTCGATCTCGGTGATCTTCAGTTCTAGCTCTTTGATCTCGGCCGGCACGCTCACTCGTGAGAGCCTGACGCGAGAGCCGGCTTCGTCGATGACGTCGAGCGACTTGTCCGGCTGGTAGCGGTCTTGCAGATAGCGGTCGGCCATGGTCGCGGCCGACTCGATGGTCAGGTCGGTATACTTGACCCTGTGGTGTTCTTCGTATTTCGGCCTGAGACCTTTCAGGATATCGATCGTGTCTTCGAGCGACGGCGGCTCGACCATTATCGTCTGGAAACGACGTTCGAGCGCCCCGTCTTTCTCGATGTACTTGCGGTACTCGTCGAGAGTGGTAGCGCCGATGCACTGCAGTTCGCCCCTGGATAGCGCCGGCTTGAAGAGGTTCGAGGCGTCGAGAGTGCCTTCCGCGGAACCGGCGCCGACAATCGTGTGAAGCTCGTCGATGAAGATGATCACGTCGAGGTTCTGAGTAAGCTCGTTCATGATCGCCTTCACGCGCTCTTCGAACTGGCCCCTGTATTTCGTGCCGGCGACGATGCCGCCCATGTCGAGCGTGACGACGCGCTTGTTCTCAAGGACGTGAGGAACTTCCTTCGCGTTGATCTTCTGCGCGAGGCCTTCGGCGATCGCCGTCTTGCCGACGCCCGGTTCTCCGATCAGAACGGGGTTGTTCTTCTTGCGGCGGCTAAGGACCTGGCTGACACGCTCTATTTCCTTCTCGCGACCGATTACCGGATCTAGCTGGCCCTCGCGACCCATCTTCGTCAGATCACGGCCGAAATGGTCCAGGAACGGCGTCTTGCTCTTCTTGTCTTTCGGCGCACCCGCCTTGTTGCCACCGGTCGTCACCGACTGGATCTCGTCCTTGATCGTCTTGTAGTCGGCCTGGAGCGCGGTCAGAACCTGCGAAGCCACAGTCTCCCGGTCCTTGCTGAGCGCAAGGAGCAGGTGCTCGGTTCCGACGTAAGGCAGCTTCATCTCTTTGGCTTCTTTGGTCGCCAGGTCGAGCGTGTCCTTCGCTTTGGGCGTGAATGGCGCCTGACCCATCAGCATCTGCCCGCCTGTCTGAGCGACGGCGTCCTCGGTGGCCTGCTTCACCGTGTCGGGGTCCAATCCCAGATTGGTCAGGACGGTGATGGCAACGCCCTCCCCCTCCTTGATCAGGCCCAGCAGAAGGTGCTCGGTGCCGATGTAGTCGTGGCCAAGCCGCTGAGATTCCTCTCTGGCGAAAACCATCACCTTCTTGACGCGTTCTGTGAACATCTGGTCCATGACTCTAGCCTCCGCCAATATCGAACCACACCGCGGCGAGCGGCTCACGCATGC
>CAZSJP010000024.1:0-16214 GCA_964606675.1 uncultured bacterium | reverse complement strand
GAGCAACTCGATACGTCTCTCGATCTGATCTACCAGGGCCTCGACGACGGCATCGGCGCTTGGGTGCTGACTCCACACGTTCTGACCGGTTTCCCGCAGGAGATCGACGACGCCCATTCAGAGATTTTCGAGCGCCTCCGGGGCGAAGTAGAACGCCGCAACATCGCGGTAGAGCTCTATCTTGCCAGCGAGATAATGTACCAGCCCGAGATGCTTGAGTACAGGCACCGGCGGTCCGCGACGTTCAACGGCAACGGTCGCTACATGCTCATCGAGTTCCCGATGGCATCCTTCCCTCCCGGCGCTGAGGACGTGCTCTTCGAGCTGCAAATGGAGGGCCTCAAGCCGATCATCGCGCACCCGGAGCGCAATAGCGTGCTGGCGGCGGACACCGATCTTATGGAGCGGATGGTCAACCGGAGCATATACATGCAGTTGAACGCACGGAGCCTTACCCACGAGACCCCGGGGCCAGTTCGACATCTCGCTCAGAAGCTTGTCCGGGAGGGCCTGGTGCACTTCGTCGCGAGCGACGCACACGATACCGAGAAGCGCCCCGCTCGTATGAGAGACGCCTACGACCGACTATGCGAGTTCGCCGGCGAAGAGACCGCACGACGTTTGTGCATCGAGAATGGCCGCCACGCGGTCGCAGGCGAGAGCGTGAAGACCATCGTACCCGATCTGCCCGACGACCAACCGTGGTGGAGTCGCCTGCTCGATCGCTTCCAGTGACCGTCGCCGCAGCTCGCCGTGGCACCTCCCCACATCCCACGTCTGCCAACTCTGAGCGTCCGTGTATGCGGTAACCGAGAGCAAAGGCCACAATGGACAACGACGCCATCCGCATCGTGAGCCACAACGTTTTCTGGCTTCAGGGCGCCCATTCGGGACCGACCGGCCGGGGAAGCCGCTGCCGGAGATCGCCCGGCGGCTCAGTGAGCGCTACGAGGCGCTGGCTCCCGAGGTGCTATGCCTGCAGGAGATACAGAGCCAAGCGGCGTGCACGGCGGTCGCGGGTTGCCTCGGCATGGACGCGTACTATTGTCCGGGTGTGGAGTTGACCCAGTACGGAGGCGCCATCGCCATGCGAGGCGGGCACCCGGCTCTCGACGCGCGAGCGTCGTCGATCCGCCCTCAGCGAGTCTGGCAGGTGATCGACCTGGACGGATCGGGAGCGAATCCGCTTCGGATATGCAACGTTCATCTCCCGTCGAGCCGCCAACTGGGCGCGGAAGCGGCGGTCGTCAGGCGCGTCGAGGAGATCTCGGATATGCTGATCCTCGCAACCGCCTGCGGCGGCGCTCCTCACGTGATAGTCGGCGACTTCAACGAGAGGCCGGGCGGCGCCATCGCTGAATCGATGCAGGAGAACCGGTACGTCGACGTTGCGCGACTGACTGGCCGCGAGGATCTGCCGACCTCTCTGGGCGGCTCGCGAGGCGATCAGGCGTGGGCACACGAAACGGTCGTCGCGCGAATCGCGGGCTACGGGGTGCTGAGGGCGGACGACATCATCGCTGAAGGAGTCAGCGGCAAGCGCCATCTGAGCGACCATATGCCGCTCTGGATCGATCTTGAGGCCTAGTCGGGCGGGCGGGTCGAGCCGACATTACGAATCGAGATCTTGGAGGTCGTAGTCCTTCACTTTCCGGTAGAGCGTCGCCCTGCCGATGCCGAGTTTCTGCGCGGCTTCGGTGTAGTTGCCTGCCGTCACCTCGATTGCCCGTCTGATGACCTCGCGCTCGACGTCGTTCAGGGGCCGTATGTCATTCGTATCCGGGTCCTCGATCAGGACTGCGTTGCGGCCCAGATGAATCTGCGCACGCCCCAATTGCGAAAGGTGCGCCGGAAGGTCGGACAGGCGGATGACGTCGTCGCCGGCAACGAGCACCGCGCGCTGGATCACGTTCTCAAGCTCCCGCACGTTGCCCTGCCACACGTGTTTCGACAGCGCATTCATAACCGCCGGCTCGAACCCATTGATTTCGCGGTTCGCCTCATCGGCGTATCTGTGGAGGAAGTGCGCGGCCAAGAGAGCGATGTCGTCGGGTCTGTCGCGAAGCGGCGGCAGGTCTATCGGGAACACACTGATCCTGTAATACAGGTCGATCCGGAAATTCGAGTCCGCCGTTTCCTTCTCAAGATCCTTGTTCGTGGCAACGATGACCCGCACATCAGCCTTCAGCGCATCGGCGCCGCCTACCCGCTCGAACGTCTTCTCCTGAAGAACGCGCAGCAGCCGTGTTTGCGCCCCGGGGTTCATGTCGCCTATCTCATCAAGGAAGATCGTTCCGGACCGGGCGATCTCGAACTTGCCGGGCTTGGTCGCCGTGGCGCCGGTGAACGCGCCTTTCTCGTGTCCGAACAGTTCGCTCTCTATGAGCGTTTCGGGTATCGCCGCGCAGTTGACAGGAACGAACGGTCCTTTCCTTCGGGGGCTGTTGTAGTGGATCGCCCGCGCGATCAGCTCCTTCCCCGTGCCGCTCTCGCCCTGAATCAGCACGGTGGCGTCGCTCTCTGCCACCTGGTTGATCATCGTATAGACGCGCTGCATGGCGGGCGAGTCGCCGATGATATTGTCGTAGCTGTATTTCCCGGCCAGCTCGTGGTTGAGTCGGTCGATCTCACGCTGCGCACGTCCGAAGCTGATAGCGTTCGTCATCACACCGATCAGCTTCGGCTTGTTGTTGGTATCGTCGGGCTTGGTAAGGTAGTCGAACGCGCCCAATTTCAGCGCTGTTACGGCGTCCTGTACGACTCCCGAAGCCGTGACCATCACCGTCGGGATGGGCCTCGGCAGTTCGACGATGTGCTTGAGGATATCGATCCCGCTAAGCTCGGGCAGCATGACGTCGAGGAGCACTGCGTCAATCTGATGGTCGCCATCGATATGCCGATAGCATGCACGGTAGTCGTCGGCCTCAAGGACATCGAAGCCCGCCGCCGCGAGATTGTGCTTGAACAGCGAGCGAATGCTCCTGTCGTCGTCGACCACCAGTATTGTCCCGCCACTGCGTTCGGTCATGTTGGCGCTGCCCCCAGCTTTCGCGCTGTCGTCGATACCGGCACCATGCTCGCGCACGAGCGACGACATGGGCCATTGTGCCGGGTCTGGGTTCCGGCTGCGTCGTCACGTGAAGATCTGCCAGATGTGTACGAATGCACCGCCCAGGTAGCCGGCCACCTCAGCGTAGCCGTACCCGACTATAGTTAGAATGACACCGATGCACACGAGGTGCAATACCCCGATGATCGATGCGGAGAGAATCAGGCCCGTACGGACCAGGTCCGATTGGCGCCGATGTGTCTCGTGAACGGTCGACACCGCGTGGAAGAAGAGAGCTGCTCCCGCCGCTGCATGCACATACGGAACGAACTCGGCGGCGACTATCGGCTTGAGCAGAAGCGGCACCATCACTACGGTCGGGAAGAAGTACGGGGCCAGTCGGACCAGCAGGTTGCCGCCCTCCATTTCGAGGTAGCCGCCTTCGCCGCGAGTCGCTTTGAACGCGCGAATCGGCTTGAGGCACATGACCCCGAACAGCGCATGCGTCGCCTCGTGCTCGAACGTTTCCCAGAAGCTCAGCTTCCCGCGCAACCAGAAGCCCCACGCGACCCCGGCCAGCGCCATGCCGATGAGGAACGCGGTGTACCTCTCGGGCGCGCCGAGCGCTGCCGAGAGAAGCTCCCCGAAAGCTCTTCCGTAGCCGTAGAGCAGCGGTATGCACGCCAGCCCGATACCTGCGCGCAGCGCTGTGAGGCTGTCCTTCCGCGGTGCTCGTTCGGTGCCGTCGCTCTCCGGCATCGGTGCGTTCTCCGTCAGGCGCCGCTCTCCGTGAGCGCGCTCCTTATCATCCCGAGCAACTCGTGAAGATTATAAGGCTTATGCAGGAAGCTGATCCCCGGCTTCAGCAATCCATGATCCGAGATGAGGTCGTCCGCGTAGCCCGATGTGTACACAACTGCGATATCCGGTCTGGACTCGAGCAGGAGCGTCGCTAACTCCGGCCCGCTTCGATCCGGCATCACCACGTCCGTAAGTAGCAGGTGTATCCTACCATCGTGGGATGCCGCCACTTCCAGCGCCTTCTCGCCGCTGACAGCCTGCAAGACTGTGTATCCGTGGTGCTCCAGGAGCTTGCTGGCGACTGTCAGGATCGCAGGCTCGTCTTCGACGACGAGGATCACCTCGGTCCCGCCGACGACCTCGGCGGCCTGCGTCGGTTCGGGGGCCGCAGGCCGGTCTTCGGCTGCAGGCAGGCAGATGCTGAACGTCGTACCGCGGCCAAGCCGGCTCTCACACCAGATGTGCCCGCCATGCTGGGTGACGATGCCGTACACGGTTGCCAGTCCGAGGCCGGTTCCGCTGTCGCCCTTGGTCGAGAAGAACGGTTCGAATATCCGCGCGGCCGTTTCCTCGTCCATGCCGGCGCCCGTGTCAGTGGTGGTGAGCGAGACGTACTCGCCGGGAGCGAGGTCGACGGGGCGGTTCGACGACCGTTTCGTGAACGATACGTTGCGCGTCTCTATCGCGAGGGTGCCGCCGTCGGGCATCGCGTCGCGGGCGTTCGTCGCGAGGTTCAGCAATATCTGTTCGATCTGGCCCCTGTCGGCCATGACAGGTGAGACCTCGGGGTCTGGTGCCATGCGAAGATCTATCGTCTCGGTCAGGACCCGGCGTAGCAGCCGGGCGGTCTCCCTCACAACCTCGCTCAGGTCCGTGAGGCTCGGTCTGATGTCGGCCTTCTTCCCGAACGTGAGCAACCTGCCGGTAAGCTCCGCGGCCCTATTCGCCGCGCCCGATATCTCGGACAGGAGCGCCATTGAGCGCTCCGACTCCCTCACGTCGCTTTCCATCAGCTCGGCGCAGTTGGTGATGACGGTAAGCAGGTTGTTGAAGTCGTGGGCGACGCCGCTGGCCAGGCGCCCGATGGCTTCCATCTTCTGGCCCTGTCGGAGACGGTTGTCCATCGCCGTCTGTTGGGTCGTGTCGTGCGAGACGCGGACGTAGTTGACGATGCGACCTTCGGCGTCCCGTACGGGCGATACGGTGACGTCCTCCTCCAGCAATTCGCCGTCCTTGCGCCTGTTGGATATGCGTCCCTGCCACGTCTGGCCGGCTTCCACGGCCTCCCACATCTCGCGGACATGGGCATTGTCTTGCTCGCCGCCATCGAGAATGGCGAGCTGTTCGCCAACGATCTCCTCCCGGCTGTAGCCGGTGATATTCTCGAAGGCCGGGTTCACGTACACAATATCCCCATCGGCGCCCGTGATGACGACCGCCTCGCCAGTTTGGTCGATCGCCGTCGAGAGGCGCTGCAGGGATTGCTCGGACTCCCTGCGCTCCGTGATGTCCGCCATGATGCCGCTGAGCCCGATAGTCCGCTTGCCCTGCACGAGCGGGTAGCCAGAGGCATGTACGTGAAGCGCGCGCCCATCCGCATGTAGAACCCGAAACTCGTGGGACTCGGGATGGCCGTTCAGCGCGCGCTCCATGCTGTCCGTCAGCCCCGACAGGTCGTCCGGGTGGACGAACTCGGAGAAGTGCCGGCCGACGAATCGCTCGGGCGGCGCGCCAGAGAAACGCTCAACGGTCGGGCTGATGAAAGTGAAGTCGCCGGACGCGTCCAACGCGAAGACGATTTCGTCCATGTTCTCGACGAGGTTTCTGTACCGGTTTTCTGAATCGACGAGTGCCGTCTCCGCGAGCGTTCTCTCGGATATGTCCTCCACGGCGCCTTCGATGTAGAGCGTCTTGCCATCGGCATCGCGTACCGCCCGCGCGCTCTCTCGCAGATACCTGACAGATCCGTCGGCGAGGGTCCACGGGGTCTCGTAGCCTATCACCGCTCCGTCGCGCTCGATCGTCTTCAGGAACTGGTCGCGCGGATAGCCTGCCTCGGAACAAACACTGTCGATCCCGGACGACATCGCGCCCTCAATCGAGGCGAGCCCCCACATCTCGAGCATTTCCGGATTCGCAAGCAGAATCCGGCCGTCCGGCGTGGTCCGGTACAGGCCGATCGTGCTGTTCTCGAAGAAGCTCTTGAAGCGCTCTTCGCTCTCCTTGAGGGCCTGTGCGTTCGCCTTCTCGTGCGTCACGTCTGCAACGTAGCCGTCTATCGTCTGATCGGCCTCGTTGAGGCGGACCGTTCCACGTACCCAGACGAGCGATCCATCGCGCCTGGCGTGCTGCGCCTCGAAGTCGTGCATATAGCCTGTTCGCTGCAGTTCGGCGAGCAGTCGTTCTCGATCGGTCGGGTCGACATAGCTCTCCGCCGCCCTGAAGTCCCTCTTGAACTCCTCCACGTCATCGTATCCGAAAAGCTGGGCCTGGCGCAGATTGGTTTCGATGATCGCGCCATCTGAAATCCTCGTCTTCAGAAGGCCGACGGGGGCGTTGTCGTATAGTAGGCGGAATCGTTCTGTGGCGGCGCTCAGTTCGACCTGCGTGTGACGATGCATCTCGGCTTCTTGAGCGAGGTCCGTGTTCGTTGTGAAGAGCTCCGTGGTGCGTCGCATAACGCCGTCGTTTAGCCTGGCTTGTCGGGCGATCACCAGATACGTGAGGCCCGCGACGAGCATGCCGATCAGTGCCCACGTGAGCCTGAAGTAGAGCAGCAATCGGCGATGCGAGGGCGTCATCCATCCGCCGGCCGGCGCCGCGGCGATCTCCCAGTAGCCGTCCGGGATCTCCACGCGCGCAAGAGCCGGTTCCATCGAGAAGAGCGATGGATCTCCCCACACGACTTCGCCGGTCGCCGTCCTGACTGCAAGCGTGTGCGCGTCCTGCTCGGCCGGTCCCAGCCACGAATCCTCGAACAATGTGCTCGCGCGCATCTCTATGCCGACAACTCCCCAGAATGATCCGTCACGGATGATCGGCTTCCACCCGTACATGGCATGGCGATCGGCCCCCGGAACCCGCCCGTCCGTGATAGTGGTCGTGCCGGTGCGCCTCGCCCGTTCGACATCGGCTCTGATTTCGAGCCGATCGTGGCCGAGCAGGTCGCGCCCCAACATGCCGGAGTGATCGTTCGGAGGGTAGACCTCTCGCACTGTTCCGCCTGGCGCGATGAGGAGGCGGCTTGCGCCGTTGGCCCCGGCGGCGAGGCCCTCGGCGAATGCGCCGAGCCTGGCATCGGGGTCGGCTTGGCGCGTCAGCAGGAACGCGCTGCACGCATCGAGAAGCGATAGGCGCCGCTCGACCGAAGCAGCCAGACCGTGCTGCCACTCCCGGAGATGCTCTGCGGCATGCGCTCGTTCGCGCGACACCGATGCCGCGTCGGCGTGGCGGTAGAGCGCCAAGTGGGTAACCAGAACCACGACCAAGACGATCGCCGCGCCGAGCAGCGCCTTCCGTCGCGCCGTCCAGGGAGAGCCAGATTCCGATATGTGCGATGGATCGCCCGAGGTGGACATTGTCTCTACCGCTGTGTCCGGCTGATGGCGCCACCTGCGCCGCGGATGTCGAAGATGCGGACCACATACCAGTGACGACTACTCTACACTTCACTGTAGGCGGAACAACACTGCAGGAAAGAAGATCATCAATGTCGGGCGAGGGGCAAACCGCCCCAATATGTGCGTGCTGCGCAGACTACGTCGTTGCCCCGGAGCGCGGCTCACGCCCCCGCGAATCCGTCCAGAAAGCGCCCCCAGTACCTGACGGCTGCCGGGTAATCATGTCTGCGGATGCTCTCATTCGGGCTGTGAATCCTGTCGCCGGGCCACCCGACGCCGCCCGTCATCACGATGGGAATGCCGAGGTCGTTGACGAACACCGACCCTGGGCCGGTGCCGGGCATCGTGGGATAGACGTCCGGGCGCATGTCCGCCAGGTCTCGCCATGCCCGTTCGGCCGCACGAACGATCGGATCGTCCACCGGCGTGCGGGCGGGGTCTTGCCCGGACAGCCGGACGACTTCGACGTCATCGAACCCGCCTCGGTCGAGGTGTTCGACCAGCAGTCGGTACGCCTCGTCGGCCGTCAGATCGGCCACCAGCCTGAAGTCGAGTTTCGCGCTGGCCTCAGCGGGCGTAACCGTTTTCGCGCCCGATCCCGTGTAGCCCCCCCCAGATGCCTGCGATGTTGGCCGTCGGGCGGTTCAGAAGCTCTTCGAGCGCATCCTCGCCATCGAGGCCCCGCAGTAGGCGTTTCGCTCCCCATTCCCGAGCGCGGCGCTCGCCGTTGAAGTCGATCCGGGCCACAGCTTCGCGCTCGGCGGCGCCGAACGGCCGGACACGTTCGAGCATGCCTCCGATGCCGATTCGTCCGTCGTCATCGCGAATCGACCGGAGCGCCTCGATCAGGCGCCATGGTCCGCTCTGCACCATCCCGCCGAGCATGGAGTGAAGGTCTCGCTCGAGGGCGCTCGCACGCAACTCCACGTACAGCATGCCCCGAACGCCGCAGTAGATCGTCGGGCGATCGTCCTCGTCGCGTCCCGACCCCTCCCAAAGGCAGCCGTCGGCGGCCAGCAACTCCCTGTGCTGGTCCACGAGATCCGCCAGATGCGGGCTGCCGACCTCCTCTTCGCCCTCGATCAGCCAGCGGACACGCACCGGAAGCTCGCCCTCGGACGCACGCCACGACTCCATAGCTTGCACGCGCGAGAGGAAGTCGGCCTTGTTGTCTGCGACGCCTCGCGCGAAGAGAAGGCCGTTGCGCTCAGTCAGGACGAACGGGTCGCTTTCCCAGAGGCTCAGCGGCTCGACCGGCTGCACATCGTAGTGGTTGTAGAACAGCAGCGTTCGGTCGCCATCGCCGGCCTCGGCCCACACCGCGGGCGGGCCGTCGCCGGTGGATATCTCGCGCGTGACGAAGCCCGCTTTCCGTAGCCTCTCCGACACCCAGCCAGCGGTCTCGACGAGATGTTTGTCCTCGGCCGACACCGATGGCAGCGCGCACATCTCGGCGACTTCGGCGATGTATTGCGGCAGGTTCTCGTCCACGTGCGCGTCGAAGGCGGTCGCGTTCATCTGAATCTCCAGTGCGTTGGCGATCCGTACTCAATTGCTCACATTCTACCTTCGCGGCCATTGCGGATGTCACCCCGGCAACGACCGCCTCGGGGTCATCCAGAAGATCGTCAACGCGGCGACAAGGTCAACCGAACGCATCGCTACGAAGGGACGCGGAGATGAAAGACGTGGAGACGCAACTCCTTCGCGGCGTGGACGATCGGCAAAGCGAACTCGTCGAGCTTGTGCGTGAATTGGTGCGCATCGACACCGTCAACCCGTACAGTGGAGAAGACACCGGCGGGGACGAGGCCGAAGGCCAGGCCGCAGTCGTGCAACACCTTCGCAGACTGGGCGCCGAGGTCCGCGAGTTCGAGCCTATGCCCGATACGTACGAGCGCGCCGGGGTGATCGGCCCGCGCGGTCGGTCGTGGGCCGGGCGCCCCAACGTTGTCGGCGAGTGGGTGTTCGGCGATGGCGGTGCCGGGCCGAGCGTGATCGTCGTGGGCCACATAGACACCGTCGGCGTCCAGGGCATGGACGACCCGTTCGGCGCGAACGTGAAGGACGGAGCCGTGTGGGGCAGGGGCGCCTCTGACGACAAGGGCGGCTTGGCGGTAGGGTTGGCCGCCGTCGAGGCACTGCTTGCCCGGTCGAGCGATCTGTGCGGTCGCCTGACGTACCTGAGCGTTGTAGACGAGGAATGCAACGGATCGGGCGCCGGAATCATAGCATGCGCTTTGGAGGGCATCAAGGCCGACTCCGCGGTCTCGCTCGACGGGGCCGGGCTGGAGATCGTTCGTGGCTGCAACGGCTGCCTGACGGCCGAGATCGTAGTGGATGGCGTGGCCGGACATGGCGCGCTCGGCAACGGTGTCAACGCCATCGAGAAGGCGATTCCGATCGCCCAGGCCGTGCTGGAGTTCGGCGAGGAGCGACATGGGCATTTGCCGGGTTGCCTGCTGAACCTGGGAACCTTCCGAGCCGGCACGCTTCCGCCTGTCATCCCGGACCGCGCAAGCATGGGCATGAACATCGTGTACGATATCGAGGAGGCGCGAGAGGCCGAGGAACGGACCGGCGTATGGGGCGGTCGCCTGGTATGGGACGCCCTCAACGGGGCCGTACGACGCGCCGAGTCCGACGACGAGTGGCTCCGAGAGCACCCTTCGAGCATCGAGTGGGTCAAGGACCTCGTTCCCTACGAAGTGGAAGAAAGCGATCGCGTCGTGGCCGGGATGGCGTCTGCAGCGCGAGACGTCATCGGGCGCGAGCCGACCGTGAGCAAGATGGTCGCGTGGACGGACTCATGCTGGCTTCACGTGCTGTCCGATACGCCCGTCGTGGTGTTCGGTCCGGGCGATGCCGAGACCATCCACGGCCCGAACGAGCACGTGCAAATCGACGACCTGATCGCGTCGGCCAAGGCGCTGGCGCTCTATCTCTATCGCGAACTCCGCACGTTCGGCTGACGAGTACGGTGCGTATGTGCGGACCGGACATCCACGATTGGAGTGATACCGATGACGAACGAAGTAGTCCGAAACCTTGAACCGACCGGCGAGAACCCCCGGAACTCCGAGGGCAGCTTCATCACGCTCGCCGATGGCAAGGTGCTGTTTGCCTATACGAGGTTCACCGGAAGCGGCGCCGACGACGGTGCGGCGGACATCGCATGCATATCGTCGACCGACGACGGCCGAACGTGGACCGACCCCAGGATAGTCGTCCCGAATCGTGGCGATCAGAACACGATGAGCGTCACCTATCTGCGCCTTCGCGACGGTCGAATCGCGATGTCGTACCTCGTAAAGGACCGCATCGGCGACTTCCGTCACGGCAATTGCCGTCCGTGGATATCATTCTCGGACGACGAAGCCGCCACGTGGTCCGAGCCGCATCTGATCACGCCGATCCCCGGCTACTATGTGCAGAACAACGACCGGATCATCCAGCTAGAGTCCGGCAGGCTCGTCGCCCCGCAATCGTACCACAGGATGAAGACGTACGATTGGGACACGCACCACTATGACGCAGCCAGCGGCTTCGTGCTCTACATGCTGTCCGACGACGCCGGCGAGACGTGGCGCGAGTCGAAAGATTGGTGGGCGCTGCCGGTCAGAAGTGCGTCGGGCATTCAGGAGCCTGGCGTCGTCGAACTGGGCGACGGGCGCATCATGGGTTGGGGCCGTACCGACAGGGGGTGTCAGTGGGGGCTCGAGTCCGAAGATGGTGGCGAGACGTGGACGCCGCCTCATCCGACGGACTTCGTCAGCCCGTGCTCGCCGCTCTCGATCAAGCGCATCACGGACACCGGCCATCTGCTGGCCGTGTGGAACGACATATCGGACAGATTCGACCTGCCCGTGCCAGCGCGGAATACGGGTAATCGGACGCCACTGGTGAGCGCGATCAGCGACGACGACGGACGGACATGGAGCCGCCACCGTTTGCTGGAAGACGACCCTGAGCGAGGTTTCTGCTACACCGCGATCCATTTCGTCGACGGTGCCGTGTTGCTTGGCTATTGCGCCGGTGGTGCCGTTACCGGAGGCATACTCAATCTGCTCCGGATCAGGCGCATCGACGTCGGCTGGTTCTACGAAGGCGAGTGAGGTGGCCACATGAGCAATGAAGTCGTTTTGGAACTGGGCCCGACACCCGACAACCCGCGCAACTCGGAAGGCAGCTTCGTCACGCTGGGCGACAGCCGGGTCATGTTCGCGTACACGCGCTTCACCGGTGGCGGCGGCGACCATGACATGGCCGACATAGCCGCTGTCTACTCGTCCGACGCGGGCAGGACGTGGACCGAGCCGACGGTCCTGGTGCCCAACCGTGGCACGCATAACACTATGAGTGTGTCGCTCTTGCGACTGCAAGACGGGCGGATAGCCCTCTTCTACTCCATCAAGGACGACGTCGGCGAGGCCCGATTTGGCGACTGTCGCCCGAGAATGTGCGTCTCCGACGACGAAGGGGTAACGTGGTCGGAGCCACGCATCACCATACCGACTCCCGGGTACTTCGTTACCAACAACGACCGCATAGTCCAACTCCAGTCGGGGCGGCTCCTGATACCGACAGCGCTACACGGTCTGCGTCGTGCGCATTCGGGTGCTGAGCTAGTCATGGACATGCGCGGCATCGCCATGTATTTCCTCTCGGACGACCTTGGAGCAACCTGGCGCGAGTCGAAGACGTGGTGGGCGCTACCGGTCCACAGCGATGCGGGCCTTCAGGAGCCTGGCGTGGTCGAGCTTGACGATGGATCGCTGTCGTCCTACAGCCGAACGTCTGTAGGTTGCCAGTACGGTTCGAACTCGTCGGATGACGGCGAGACGTGGACTCCACCCCATCCGACAGAGTTCGTCGGCCCGTGCGCGCCTTTGTCCGTCAAGCGGATTCCGACGACCGGCGATCTGCTCGCCGTGTGGAACGACACGTCCGGTCGCTTCGACGTCCCGCCCGCAGCGACGGAGAGTTGGGGCAGGACGCCGCTGGTGAGCGCCATCAGCAGCGACGACGGCTGGTCGTGGGGCCGCCACCGGCTGCTGGAAGGCGACCCCGAGCGAGGTTTCTGCTACGTCGCGATCCATTTCGTCGACGGCGAGTCCGTACTGCTCGGATACTGCGCGGGTGGCAAGGCCACCGGAAGCGTGCTGAATTTGCTCAGGATGCGGCGGATCGACGTCGGCTGGTTCTACGGAAAGGACACGGCATGAGGAAAGCGGCGATAGTCGGAGAGCGCAGGGCGGCCGTCGTGGATGCGCCCGAGCCGGTGGCCAAAGGCGACTGGGCGCTGGTGAAGGTCCACGTGGCGCCGATGTGCACCGAGTACAAGGCGTTCGTGGCCGGCGAGGAGAGCGCGTACCTCGGGCACGAAGCGGCGGGTGAAGTGGTCGACGTCGCGGAGCCGGGGCGCGTCAAGGTCGGCGACCGGGTGGTAGTGCTGCCGCTATATCCGTGCGGCACGTGC
This sequence comes from uncultured bacterium, assembly GCA_964606675.1. Taxonomy (GTDB): domain Bacteria; phylum Latescibacterota; class MWCZ01; order MWCZ01; family MWCZ01; genus CAZSJP01. The sequence goes on along the minus strand of CAZSJP010000024.1, from coordinate 3,265 downwards.
GCATTCTGCCGTTCGGGCGACTACATATACTGCCAGCACCATCCCGATTTCGAGGCCTTCACCGGCTCGCGCGAGGGTAGCGCGACGATGATGCAGTACCTGCTCAAACCGTCGCAGCTCTTGATGCCGATCCCGGAAGACATGTCGTATGAACAGGCTTCGCTCGCGTGCTGCGCTCTCGGTCCGTCGTTCGGTGGCTTCGAGGCCGTCGGCGTCGCTGCTTCCGATACCGTGCTCATCACTGGCGCAGGCCCGGTCGGGCTGGGCGGCGTCGTGAACGCGCTCCATCGCAACGCCCGGACGATAGTCGTCGAACCGAACCCCGAGCGCGCGGAGCGGTGTCGTCGAATGGGCGTCGAACACGTGCTCGACCCGGCCGGCGGCGACGTCGTCGACCGCATACTCTAACTCACCGACGGATTCGGAGTCGATCGTGCGGTCGAGTGCGCGGGCAACGCCGCGGCCGAGCGCCTGTGCATCGATGCCTCCCGACGTGGCGGCAAGGTGGCGTTCGTCGGCGAGTGCAGCGACGACGTAGCGATCCGGATCAGCCCGGACATGATCCGCAAGGGCCTGACCCTGGTCGGTTCGTGGATGTACAACCTGAACGGTTTCGGCTCGATCATGGACGTCGTCCGCCGTTCCTCGCTTATCGAGCAGCTTGTGAGTCACGTGCTTCCGATGAGCGACATTCAGCACGCGTTCGACGTCTCCGCCTCGTGCACCGGCGCGAAGATCATCCTGAAGCCGTGGGAGTGAGCCTGTTGTGACCGCCTCCGTCGACACGAACATTCCGTTCGGCAACGCCTGCAACGTGACGGCCGTAGAGCGCGCCGAGTGCACCGAGGTCCGCTTCAGCGCCGATCCACACGGCGGCCCCGAATCGCTCTGGTTCTGCTTCCGTGTATGTCGAGACGACACGGCTGACATCCGCAGACCGTTGCGTCTGGTGCTGGAGCACGGCAACACGATGCTGGGCATCGATAAGGCCGAGCACGTCCTTCCCGTCGTTCGCCATGCCGGCGGCGATTGGGAGCGACTGCCGCCTGGGCAGACGGAGCCTCTGCCGGACGGGCGGACCGACATGTTCTGGACGTTCATGCCCACAGGGCGGTGTGTCGAGATCGCGCTCTGCTACCCCTATGGAACGTCCGACCTCGACGCCCTGGTGCAGCAGTCCGAGGGCGCGCTCCGGTCCGACGCGATCGGCGTCAGCCAGGCGGGTCGGCCGATCGTGCGCGTCAGCAACGACTACGGCTCGGCGGGCCGTAGCGATCGCCGCAGAGGCGTCTACGTGATCGCGAGGCAGCATTCCGGCGAGACACCCGGTTCGTGGGTGCTCGACGGCTTCCTGCGCCGCATCGCGTCGCTGGGCGATCAGGCGCCACTGGTGTGGTCGGTGCCACTGTCGAACATCGACGGAGTCGAGGGTGGAGACTATGGCAAGGACAATTTCCCGTTCGACCTGAACCGCGCATGGGGCACGCCGCCGATGCGCCACGAGATCCTCGTGATCAAGGCCGACGTGGCGCTGTGGCGCACGCGCAGCGATCCGGTGCTCGGGCTGGATCTCCACGCTCCGGGCGGTTGCGAGACGAGTGGCATCTACGCTTTCGTGCCCGATCCGGAGGCGCTGCCTGAGGAACATGGCCTGGCGCGGGCATGGTCCGACCCCTTGCAGAACGCGCTTTCCCCCGAGTACGCCGACAGGGAGTTCAGCAGGCACATCACCTACAAGAGCAGGTGGGAGACTCCGTCCTTCAACGCTTGCATGACGACGGAGCACGGCGTGCCGGGGCTCACCATCGAGACTCCGTACGCTATGGTGCGCGATCTTGCGCTCACACAAAGTCACTATCGAGATGCCGGCGCTCGAATCGCCGACGCGATCTCCGACAAGACGGCGACGGTCTAGACACGCACGCGAACAAGCGGGGTGCACATGAGTGCCGATCAGACGCCCGATAGGAGCCTGAAGGAATTCACGATCGCGGCGGTGATGACCGCCGCCAACGTCTACCTGGGCCTCAAGGCCGGTATGACCGTATCGGCGTCGATCCCGGCTTCCGTCATCGCCATGGGCGTGTTCGGCGCCATTGGCCGAAAGGGCGTGCTGGCGGGCAACACCGTGCAGACCATGGCGAGCGCCGGAGAGTCGCTGGCGGCGGGGGTCATCTTCACGATCCCGGCGTTGGTGCTCGTGGGGGCATGGAACGAGTTCCGGTTCTGGCCGACAACGCTCATCGCGGTCTGTGGCGGAGTGCTCGGCGTCGTCTTCATGATTCCTCTTCGGAAGTCGCTGATCGTCGAGAGCCCCGAGCTGACGTACCCCGAGGGCGTCGCCTGTGCGAGCGTCCTGCAGGCGGCCTCGGACACCGGCGGGAATGGGTTGCGTGTCATCATGGGTGGCCTCGGACTCGGTGCGGCGTTCAAGGTCGCGGAGACCGGCCTCGGTCTGCTACGCTCCAGCGTCGAATGGGCGACCAAGGTCGGCGAGCGGGCGTTCTTTGTCGGCGCCGACGTTTCGCCGGCGTTGCTTGCGGTCGGGTACATCGTCCGGTTGGAGATCGCGGCTCTCGTCTTCATCGGCGGCGCTATCGGGTGGCTCGTGGGTATCCCCGCGCTTGGGATCGGCGAGGGCCTCCAGGACGCGACGGCAGCCGATGCGGCGTGGGCGCTGTGGTCGGGCAAGATACGCTACCTCGGAGTTGGCGCGATGGTCGTGGGCGGGGTATGGTCGATCTTCTCGGTACGCCGCGGATTGGCCTCCGGCCTCCGAGCATTGGCCGCCGCTGGGTCGGGCAACCGCGACGGCGGCGAGCGCGATTCGGCGACTCCGCGCACCGAGACCAACATGAGCCTGCGCGCGCTCGGAGCCACCATGGCGCTCAGTGCCGTGGCTATTCTCGGCCTGTACCGATACCTCCTCGGCAGCACCGGCATGTCGATTCTGATGACGATCGTCATGCTCTTCGCGAGCTTCCTGATCGTCGCCGTCGCGAGCTACATCTGCGGCCTTGTCGGAAGCTCGAACAGCCCAGTCTCCGGAATGACGATATCGGCGCTGCTTGGCACCGCCGCGTTCCTGTTGGTGCTCGGATACAGTGGGGATTCGGCGATCCTGGCGACGCTAGGCGTTGCAGCGGTTGTCTGCTGCGCCGCTTGCACCGCCGGCGATTGCTCGCAGGACTTGAAAACGGGCTACCTCGTGGGCGCCACGCCCAAATACCAGCAGTACGCACAGATCATCGGCGTTCTGGTGCCG
>CAZSJP010000023.1:10558-16692 GCA_964606675.1 uncultured bacterium | reverse complement strand
CCGAGGCGGACGTTGCCGCCGACGCGATCGGGCATGCCGGTCGCCACGAGCCTCTCGTGGGTCTTCCCCATGCACCCGCCGCTCATCCCCGGCGCGCCTGGGAAGCCGAAAATAGGCATGTAGTCGGGCGTCTCGCCGGTGGCGACGGCCAGAAATCGTTCGAGATCGTTCACGTGATGTCTCCCAGTCTGAAATGTTGCGCTACGATGGCCGCGTTTTCGTCGAGCGTCGCCCGCCCGTCGACGTGCACGAGGCGCGGCGACAGGTTAGTGGCGTCGCGCGCTACCCGCCGCGCAAAAGCGACGTCGCGGTCCATCCAGTTGTCGAACGCGCGATCCGGGTCGTCGCATTCGGCGAGGATGTCATCGATCCACGGGCGTTTCTCGCGCGAATAGTGCACGCGCTGGAACGCTTCCGAGGGCACCATCCAGATAGTACGACCGTCGTCGGGCCGGACCGACGCCACCGACTCGGGCAGAAGCGCGGCGCCCTCGGCGATGATGGGAGTCGTCGGGGGCAACGCCAGCAGGTCGTCGACTATCATCGAGAACTCTTCGGCGTAGTAGGAGAGCGCTGCATCGACTAGCCTGTCGAGAGGAAGTGTCCACAGCTCGTTCCAGCCCATCCGTCCGATGCGCGTCATGACGGGCTGATCGGCCTCGGTCGCCCGCGCCTGGCGGTCTTCCCAGTCGTCATCGACGTGGTACACCTGCGATCCGAAGCGCTCGCCGAGCATGTCGGCGATGGTGCTCTTGCCCGCGCATGGCGACCCGCCGATCCAGTAGACGTGGGATAGCGATGACGCCAGGTGGGCGTCGGGGTTGGGGCGTGGGTGGTGGTGCGTCATGGGTTTCCCATCGGCCGCAGCTGGCCTCGGTGCATCGCGGCATCGTTGTGTGGCACGTTCGACGCCGCCAATCGATCATCTCTCAGCAACCACTATCCATCGAGTGTACTGTCATACCGAACGAAGTGAGGGACCTCTTTCGTGCCGCGCGGCCCGCGTCGAGCAGAGATTCCTCGGCTTGCATCGCTTCGGCGATGCGCCGCTCGGAATGACGGTCCGATGCGGCGCGGTTGTGGGGGCAGCCGGCCAGTCGCCCGTCTTCCGCCCCCGACTGAGATCAGGGGCTGACGGTGCAAAGTCGCAACGTCCTCATCGCCGCCGCAGGCGGCTACGGCGGACGCCCGCGACTGCAAGAACCAACGTCGTCCTTGAGTCGACGTACGTCGACTTCGCAACCCCAGCCTGCGACTTCAGTCGCAGGCCACGGGGCCGTAGGGCCACGCCGACAAGAGCGTCGGACCTACCGATGCGGCACGTGTTCGCATCGTCCGATCCCGGGGGCTCATCGCCACCTACCGCCAGTCTGCCCTGAACCGCGCCAGCAGGTCGTTCCTGTCGCCGTTCATGCAATAGAGCGAGCCGTGGACCTCCTGCTCGGCGCCCGGCTCCAGCGGCTCAAGGTGCGGCTCGGTGTGGATGCACGACAGGGCCGAGTTGCTGAGGAAATGCTGCGGACGAACGTCCCACCCGATGCCAAGGACGTGCTCGCCGTCTGCCGATTCGAGACAGATGACGTCGTCCGCCGGGTCGTCAGGGCACGGATACGATATCGGGCTGCCTTGTTCCGCGGGCGAGTCCGACGAACGGATGAACCGTCCATCGCGGCGGGCCCAGACACGCTCGCCGTTCGGGTCTTCAAATGTCGCGCACCTGCTCATGCACGGACAGAACTGCACCATCAGGTCGTCGATGCGCTCACCGGTCTCGTTTCGGAAGCCCCACGCCATTCCGACCACGTCTTCCTCGGCGCGCAACTCGGCCCAGAAACTGCACTTGCCGGGAACCGTAACCCGATAGCGAATACGCCGGCCAGGCTCGACGACGTCCCACGTCGGGGCCACGTGCACGTACTTCTCTCGCAGCCGGACGAAGCCGCCGCCGGCCACGTGGTCGATGTAGTACGTATCGCCCATCGACCGGCTGTAGATTATCTCGGGCACGCGGGTCGTTATGTCGCCGACGCCGTCGTCGAACCAGTCGGGCCTGATCGACACGATGGCGTCGTTCTTCGCGTCGGTGCCGATGAGGCTGATTTCTGCCGCCGGAGCGGAGATGCGGATCATTGGGGTGTCCTTGGGTGCCGGTGCCTGCCGTCAGGCGCGCAGCGTGGACCGGAAGCTGAACAGGTCGTAGTTCTCCATGTAGAACTTGAGGCGTATGCGTCTCCCGGCGAGCGCCTCGATCCCGCTTGGGTCGCCGTTCCAGGTCTGTTGCAGCGCTGTGCTGTCGTTGGCGAGCCGGTCGGCGTCGTCCTTGGTGAGACCGGGGATCGGGGTCAGGTTCTCGTCAAGCACTTCCGCCACCATCCGGTCGGTGGCGCCGCCGCCGAGGCATGCCGCGTTCACGAGCAACGTCCCGCCCGGCCATTCGAACGGCTTCGTCACGAGCGTTCCGGCGAATCGTTCGGCGCGTAGCGAGCAGAAACCGTCGGCACGCAACTGAGCCATGCCGATGCCTCGCCCAAACGTCAGATGCCGGTTGCCGTGCATCGCAGGGCCGCCCCAGTAGTAGAACCAGAGCGTGTCGATGCCGCCCCACGGGTTCGGCATCGCGCCACGCGACGTGCGGATCGGAGGCGATAGCGCCGTGTCGGTGATCTGGCAGTCGAACGCTCCGAGCGCACCGCCGCCCGGCGACCGTGGCAGGAACGCCTGGCGCGGGTTCACGCGATTCCACTCGACGGTGTCGCGGCTCGTGATAAGCTCCATCTCGCCGTACGGGTCGTTGGTCTCCCAGTACCACTGGAACAGACCGACGGAGATGCCCTCGTACTCGAACGCATGCGCGTGGTATATCTCGCCGGAGTTGTCGTCCTCGAGGTCGGGCACGACGACTCGGGTCGGCTCGACGTCGCCATCTTCCGCTCTGCCGATCTTGCCGTCGACGTCGATCTCGCCGTCGGAGTTCAGACCGATACGATGTGCCGTCCGAGTGAGATCCCACCTGCAGATGTCTTCCTTGCCGCGGCCGATGATGACGTATGGGTGCTCCTTCGAGCCGGACCATGTCATCGCGGTCGTTCGGTCGTGGAATCCGTGCGCGAATCCGTTGGGTCGCTCCTGAAGCCAACGCCAGTGGACACCGTCGGTGGAGCGCAGGAAGTAACCCTTGTACTCCATGCTGTCGGCGGGCCACGCGAGGCTGAGGAACATCGTCCATGGTTCCGGGTCGTTCTCCGGTTCGTACATGATCGTCGGCCCTGCCGTTCTGCCGGCTGGCCCCAGGTCGAGCACTATGTTCGTCTTCTCGCCGTTGTGGCCCTTGTAGACGTCCAGTTCCGGCCGCCGCCATTCGAGGCCGTCCTCCGAGACGACCATGCACACGGCGAAGACGATCTCGGGATATGCTTCGGGCTGGAGCGTGACGTACCACGCCTTCCAGAGCGAATCCGCCGGATCGACGTAGACTCCCGCCAGGTATATGACCCCGGCTCCTTCCCACGGCGCACCGACAGTGTACACCGGGTTGCCGTAGTATTTGTGCGGCTGATGGACGACACGTTTGAGGCGCACCGTCTGCTCGATTGTTGCGTCGTCGAGGAATAGTTGAGCGTGTCGAAGGTCGAAGTCCATTCTGCGTTCCCTTGTGTGAGTCTGACTCAGAAAAGGCCGCGGACCCCTCTACCGTCTTACCAATACGGGAGTTCCGCGGCAGATGCGACGGTCCAGGTATCCCAGATCGGCGGTGCCGACAGCGATGCAGCCGGCCGTCCAGTTGAAGAGACTGCCATCTCTCAGATCCAGCCCGACGGCATAGTCGAATATGGTATCGCGCGGCATCCACTGCCATGGACCATGGATCATGATCTCCCCGCCGAGCCTCGTGCCCCACGGTGGCTGCCGGCGACTAGTGAGGGCGTCGTCTATGTCGCGCCGCTGGCTTTCACTGATCAAGCCTCGCCTCAGGCCGCGTTCTGCGTCCTCATGGTTCGGGTAGCTCAGGCCGTACGATATCCGATACTCGCTTTCGTGGTTGATCGTACAGACGTAGAACGCCCCTTCGGGAGTAGCCTTGTCCCCCTGCATGACCTTGTCCGCCGGACTACGTCCGATGGCCACCGGCGCGAACCACACTGCAGCGCCATTCTCGAACCAGGTCAGTCGTCGATCACTCTTGTCGATTAGGATGAAGGTGCGCTTCGTCGACAAATATCGCGCTAGCGAGTCGGCTACTTCGGCGTCTATCGCAGATGGCCCCGCATCCTCGGTATCCGGTTCATACGACAGTAGGCCGGGAGTGTTCACCTCAAGGATGATGACGAACGCGTCGCCCGTCGCTTCCACATTGCACGACACGACCGACCAGAGAAGAGCGGCCAGCACCAACCCGACGCCCATTGCAAGCTTCTGCCGCCAGGATGCGCCAGCCAGCTTGTGGCCGACCCGACCTGCCCAGTGCCCCTCAACCGCGCTGCATGAGTCAGGCTCGCAGCCGCGCAGTTCCTCGTTCTGCTGCATCGTCATCGGTGTTACTACTCCCCCACCACAGGCCCGTACCACTCGTCTCGCTGAGCGAGTTGCCCGCCCTCGGTGAAGCCGTCCCCGCGCTCCGAGAGCAGCCTCGCGAGTGTCTCCCGCCAGCGGCTCACGCGAATCGCCTGGGACGGGTCCGAGGCAAGGTCGTTGAGTTCGTGCGGGTCGGCGACAAGGTCGAAGAACAGCTCCTCGCCCCTGCACGGGAACCAGACGTATTTCTCTTCGGCGTCGGTGAGGTAGTGCATCGCCTCTTCGGTGCAATAGCACGGCGAGTGCTCGCCATGTATGTACTCGCGCCACTCGTCGCCCCGCGCCGCCGATAGCACGCTCGCTCCGGTCGTGCCGTCCGGGCATTCGATCCCGGCGGCGTCGAGGATGGTGGGCATCACGTCTTGTAGGCCTACCACGTTCTCGAACGTTCCCGTCGGCAGGTCGAGCGCTTTGGGGTACCTGACCATGAACGGCACCCGCGCCGATCCCTCGTAAGCGTAGCACTTGCGATGCAGGTTGTGGTCGCTCATCATGTCGCCGTGGTCCGATGTGAATATGACGAGCGTGTTGTCCATCGCCTCGGAGTCTTTCTCGTGCATGACGCGCATCAGCCGGCCCAGTTCGTAATCGAGGTGCGTTATAGACCCCATGTAGCCCGCTCTCATGCGCTGGTTCTGGGCATCAGTGAGCCGCCCGCGCCACGCCAGGATGTCGAGCCCGGGGTTGGGCGTCTCATATGCCCGCGCCCAGTCGCCGACCGGTATGGGTGGCAGGTGACGGTCGATGTACATGTCCCAGAACGCCTGCGGCGGGTCGTACGGCGAATGAGGCCGCAAGTGCGAGCACCACGCGAAGAACGGCTTCGTTGGGTCGCGCTTGGCGATGAGGTCGAGCAACGTGTCCGTCGTCCACCTGGTCGAGTGGTACTGCTCGTCGAGGTGCCACGGGCGCGCAACCCACGTGTTGGGGTCGACACCATGCCCGAACTCGGCGGCGTTCGGGCCGACACGTTCGCGCAGCCAGTCGGCGTAGTCGTCGACTCCGTCGCGCAGGTCGTGCGGCACGGCCGTGTGGAAACCGTATAGTTTGCGCTGCGGATGCATGTTGCGGAAGCCGACGCTGAAGCAGTGGTAGTCGTTGTCGGCGAGCACGCCTGCAAGCGTGTTCGGCTCGTGCCATTCGGCGCCGGAGTACCCGATCAGGCCGCAATCGTAGTTGCGCTTGCCGCTGTGTAGAATCCTACGCGCGCCGGTTGTCGACGGGATCTCGGTGTATGCGTGCGGGAAGTACGCCCCGCGGTTGAGGAGCGCGTCGGTGTGCGGCGTCTCAACGACCGGATGCCCGGCGATGCTCAGGTGATCGCCTCTGTGCTGATCGGTGGTGAACAGCAGTATGTTCGGCTGTCTTTCGGACATGGTATTTCCCTCGTATCTGCCGGCCCGCGGGGTTCACCGCTCCTCGGGCGCTTGCGGCTGCCGCGTCAGACCATACGTCCAGTCGGACATGCGGTAGCCGTGGTTGCTGTAGAACACGAATGCGCGGTAGTTGTCGATCGCCGTGCTGATCGCCGGCGACACGATCGTGGAAGACAACGAGACGTT
>CAZSJP010000023.1:0-10548 GCA_964606675.1 uncultured bacterium | reverse complement strand
CGCCGTGCTGATCGCTACGTGTCGGTATCCGACGTCGTAGGCCTCAGCGATCCCTCTGCGCAGAAGATACAGCCCGAGGCCTTTGCCCTGCACCGTGTCGGTGATGCCGAGCCACGTGCAGAATGCGACGCCCTGCGCTCGTTCGTCTTGTGAGAACTCGCCGCCGGAGATGTGTTGGCACTCGCCGATCACCTCTCCGTCGCGCTTTGCGGTCAGGAACACGCCCGGCATGGCTCCGTTGCCGTCCTTCAGCTCGGTTTCGACGTCGATGCCCGGCCTCTCGGCCACACGTGGCGGCTCGAAGTCCGGCCAGGAAAGATACACCTCGCCCCTGTTGGTTCGGTAGCCGTTCATGGCGAGTAACGCATGCACGTGGTCCATGCGCTCGGAGAGATACGCCGCCTTGAGATGGTAGAACGGATAGCGATACTCCTGCGGGAACGCGACATATGCTTCGGCGCCGTGCTCGGCCAGGTGCCGGTGCGATTCGTCGAGCAGCGCATGTCCAACGGCGCGCTCTCCCCGCTCGTAGGCGAGGAAGCGGGTTACGCCCGTCACCGTCTGCTGCGAATCGGCCACGGAGCCGACGCCGGCATGGACGAACCCGCAGAGCTTGCCGCCTTCGCTCGCGACGAACGCGGCCTCGTCACGGAGCTTTCCGTCTTTCGCGATGCCCTCGGCCGAATGGGCGAGCGCCGCGGCGATGAGCGCCTCATCCCGAAGCGGGTAGCAGTGCGGTACGCCCGCGGTGACGGTATTGTAAACGCCGACAAGGTCGCGGGCCATACCGGGTTCGTAGCGCAGTATCTCCATCAGTTCTCCGTGCCGCGCGCTAGAGCGCGCGGCTATCGCTGAAGCGGAATGAGTAGACGTCGGCGTCCATCAGCGCAAGACGCAGGCGAACCGGCTTGCCGGCCAGCGCGCCAAGGCTCGGACCCGACAAGACGACGCCATCGATCTCGTCGCCGAATATCCCGTCGCAGTCGCCGAGGGCAAAGCCGCGGTCGGGCGTGCCGTCGGCATCTTGTACCTCGACGCGTACCGATCCGACGGCTGAGGTCGAGTAATTGAGAACCAGGGCATCGCCGGAAAACGTGAACGGACGCGTCGTGATCTCGCCGCCCGAGTACCCGCCGTTGACGGATACGAATCCGTCGGCTCTGAGCGAGTAGCGGCGGATGCACACGCTCGGTAGCCGCCAGTTCTCCATACCGTAGAGCGACATCTCCGTCGGCGACGTATGCAGCACCCCGCGCTCCATGTAGATCGCGCGTTCGTGCCAGTTGCCCTCGTCCGGACCCGGTCTGACGAACGCTTCCATGAAGCTCCGGTCGAAACGCAACCCGTCGCGACTCGACATGAAGACGATGTCGCTGACGCCCGGTCCGGCTTCCCATCCGGGAATCGGCTCCCTCTCGGGCACGAAGCGCGACGGGAACATCAGGTACGTTCCGGGTGCACGCTCGTACTGCACGCATGCGTTGGTGTAGAGTTGCTCGGGCGGCGCGTCGCCCGCGTCGATAGGAACTAGGTCCGACCAGTTGCGAAAGTCGCTGGACGTGGCCTGCCTGACCCACCGCACGCCGCCCTCGCGCGGGTGCCCGCCCATGAACCCGCGTGCATAGACGACGTACTCGCCGCGCCAGGTGTCCCAGAACGCGATATTGTGCGAGTCGAACGGCTTCTCGGTCAGGATCGGCTCATCTTGCATCATCCGCCAGCGTATGCCGTCGGGCGAGACCAACCCGAACACGGCACCGGATCGGACTATGGCCTTGTAACGCTCGTCGGGCCGCGCGTCGGGATTGTCGTCGCGGAAGGGCGACATGTTGTTGTGCGGCCCGTTCCAGACCAGGTTGTTCCTCGTCGACCCTTCGCGCTCGATGACACCGAGGGTCGGCTTATGCCACTGGATGCCGTCATCGCTCTCGGCGTAGGCGATGAGCGGCTCGCGTTCTTCTCTGGCGAGATCGGCGTCGCATCGGTACCACGCTCGGAACTTTTCGCCATCCGGGAACGCCACCATGTACGACACGCCGTCGCGCTCCCACGGATGCTCGGACGGGATGGCCACTTCGCGCCGGACAGGGCTGTGCAGCACCCTCCGCGCGCCTTTCGTCTCGTCGATCCAGTAGTCGTCGACGAACAACTGTCGGTCGGTGCCGATGTGGGGTGTGTCGGGCATGAGGCAGGTCTCCGTGGTGGCGTGTGTCACAGAACGATGGTACGCCGGGCGGCGCTGCGCAAGGGCGTGCTCCGCGTTGCGGAGCTTGGGGGATTCGTTCCGAATCTCCGATCAGTTGAACCGGCGGCGGCAGGCGCGCCGTGGAAGCCCGTGCGCCGCTCTGCGGAGCTTGGGATATTCGTTCCGAATCTCCGATCGGTTGAACCGGCGTTCGTGGGTGGCTCTGCGATCTCCTCTGCGAGCTTAGCGTAGCCAGCGACGACGCGCCCACACGCCATCTCGGAACGCCACGATGCAGGGAGCACCGTCGCGAGGCAGTGGGGGTGCCGACGGCTGTCGCAGCCGATCAGTCGCTCGCGCGTGCCGGGGCCAGCGGCGGGTCTACCCGCCAATACCCCAGTGTTCTGTCCGAGTTCGCCGACACTACGAGGCCGCCGTCCGGTGAGATGGCAAGATCCAGCACCGCACCCGAATCCCGCTCGAGTTGCCGCAGGAGCGCGCCATCGGCTACCCGCCACAGTCTGATAGTACCGGCCCGGTCTCCGGACACGACGTGGCGACCGTCGGGAGTTACCACCATGCTGGTCAATCGCGACTCGTGCGTGGCTACGGTACGCACGTTTGTCCAATCGCGCATGCGCCAGAGCCCGATGTCTCCACGCACGTCGCCGAGGAACACGTACTGGCCGTTCGGGCTCACGGCCACCATGTCGATCCTGGTGCGGCGCCGCGCGCCCAGCAGCCTCCAGAGCTTCCAGCCAACTCGACCCCTCGACTCCCACACAGTGAGCTGCTTGGTGAGCTCGCGATCGGCCAGACGCCACACCCTGACAGTGCCGGCGCCGCAGACCGATACGACATGACTGCTATCGGGAGTTTTGGGGACGTCTCGTTCCATGTGGCGGGAGGGGTTCTCTAGAGTTCCCACTATGCCCTGAATGGACATGCGCCAGAGCTTGAGCGTACCATCGATGCTTCCCGACACGACGTGTCCGCCATCATGCGTCACAGCCAGACAGGTAACGGTGGCGCCGTGCCCCGGGAGCACGCGCACAGCCTTACCATTGGATATCCGCCACAGCCTTAACGTCATGTCGTCGCCGGCCGAGACGATCAGCTCGCCGTCCGGCGTCGACACCACGCACCGCACAGTCTCCGTGTGCCCCGATAATCTCCACACCGGAGATCCATCCGAGGTCCTCCACACCTTCACGGTCTCGTCAGCGCTGCCCGAGACGACGTGCCGACCGTCGGGCGTTACTGCAACCGCCGTCGCCGGCAAAGCGTGGCAGCCCGGTTCGATCGTCTGCGTCAGAGCGCCGTCGGACAGCCGCCACACCGTGACGCTGCCGGCCAGTGCAACCATCACGACGTATACACCGTCGGGCGTGACCGAGGCCCACGCTTCTTCGGCGTGGCTCCGGACCATGCGCACGGGCACCCCATCCGACAACTTCCACACGATGAACTTGCCGGTCGGTGTTGCCGCAACGACGTGGCGACCGTCTGGAGTCACTACCACGTTGTTCAGGTCCTCCGCGTATTTCCGGATTGTCCGCACGAGTTCGCCATCCCCGAGCCGCCAAACCTTGATTGTGCTGTCCGCACTGGCCGAAACGATGTACTGCCCAGCCTGTGGCGACGTCGGCGCGGCGACCGCCACCTGCGCGAATCCCTCGTGCGCCTCGAACTCGTGCACGAGTTCGCCATCCGATAGCCGCCAGACCTTCACGATCCCGTCCGTGCCACCTGACACCAGGTGGCGCCCGTCCGGAGAGATCGCTATGCTGGTCGGGTCCCACCGGATGAACCCCGTGTAGACCCACCCGAGCAGATCGTTGAGGAAGCTCCCGCGATGTCTAAGGACACGCACCAGTTCGCCCTCGAATACGTCCCATATCTTGATCTGTCCGTCCATGCCCGTCGAGACGAGATGCCGGCCATCGGGGGCGAAGGCTAGGCCGACGACAACTCCCTTCATATACCTCAGGACGTGCATCGGGTCGATGAGCGCGGGCAGGGCACCGAGGCTACCCCGGTGGCCCTGAAGCGTCGTCTCGACGAAACCGTCGGCGACGAGCCGTATCGTTATCCTTCCATCCAGCTCACCAGCCGCGTATCGGCCCCCGTCACGGCTCACGGCCAACGCCGTAGCGGTCGGCAGGCGCTCGCGCGCCATATCGGGGCTCTCGAGCGTTCGCACGAGAGTGCCGTCGGAGAGGCGCCACTTCTCCATGGTGCCGTCCATGCTTGCCCAGATGAGGTGATCGCTATCGGGCGTCAGCGCAACGGCCGAGGTAACGGGCGCAGGACTGCGCGCGAGGTCCTCCATGTACGTGACATTGGGCGCCGCCCCGTCCGCGACGGTGACGACGGGCACCGTTCGAGTGGCGCAAGCCGCCACGTTCAGGCAGGCTGCGATGGCAAGTAAGACGGTCGAGCGCAACATCATGCTCCCCCCTCCTGTGACCAGCCCCGCACGGCCATCCAGGCCCGGTGGCGGATGGCGTCTTCCATGGCTGACTGCTCATGATGGGATCATACGGTATCGTCGCAGCGGTGGCAAGCGGCTGGGGGGGATCCCTCGGGCCACCACTCACCTACCCCAACGTACACGCGTCGTCGATCAGATCCATGTAGTACCTGAAATTCTCGAATGGAACGTCGGGCGGCACCTGGTGGTCGACCATCGGAGAGTAGCCCCCGTCGGCAACCAGTTGCGGCACCCTCGACATCACCTCGTGTTCGATCTCACGCCTCGTGCATCCGTCGCGCAGCACGCGCTTGTCGATGTTGCCGATCATCAGCAAGTCGCGTCCATACTGCTCCCGATAGCACACCGCATCGCATCCCGCGGCAACTTCGAGCGGGAACATCAGGTTGACGTTCGCCTCCAGCCACAGCGGGATCAGGTCGTCGACGTTACCGTCGCAGTCGACCAGTATGATGTCGATGTCGTTGTCGTTCAAGATGCGCGTCGTGCGCTTCAGCGGCTCCATCGTGTGCGTGCGAAACAGCTTCGGCGAGATAAGCGGCCCGGTCTTCATCGCCATGTCTTCCCAGATGTGCGCGTAGTCGATGTCCGGGATGTCGTTCAGAGCTCGCTCGATTGTCGTCAGGACCGAGTCGGTCAGGTACTCAGTCATCTCGGAGACTAGATCCGGGCAGTCGTAGTACCAGAGCGCCAGGTGTTCCATGCCGACCCAATCCCGCAGCCCTCCGTAGAACGACCCGGCGTGGATGCCGATGGGGTAGTCGCGGTCCTCGTAGCCACGCACCACGGCATCCCAGTCCTCGGGATATCGGCTCGGACTGTCCGGGCTCAGCCGCTTCTTGTAGCGGCTCCACGTCTCTCGGTCTCGCACGGGGTACTGGAGCCATTGTGGCATACCGATCTCGCGGTCGGTCCACCGCTTCATTCGTCCGCCGAACTCGTCCTCTACGATCTCCCAACCGTCTCCGGTCTCTATGACTTGCGGCACCGGCGTCGGGTGGATACCCATCGTAATCGGAACGTTGTCGACGCGGTCGAAGCCGAAATACGACACGAAGTCGGCATCGGCTGGCATGCCCTCGGCCCTCCAGCGCTGGTGCGTCGCGCCGAACATCCATTGTGGCATGAGGAATACCCGGTCCGGGCTGCCGTAGCGAAACGTCGCGTGGAATCGTTCTTGCGAGTTCATCCGGTACCTTTCGTCGGGCGTCGTCGCCTGAGGCGACGTTGCGAGTCTACTTCGTAGACTCGACCGCTCCTCCGCCATCCAATCACTACCCCGGAGCACACATCTCCGTTACGAGGCCCCAATAGTACTCGAAGTTCTCGAACGGCACATCGGGCGGGACGGCATGGTCCACCATCGGTGAGTAGCCGCCGCTGGCGACCATCTGCGGCACCACGCGCATCACCTCGTCCTCAATCTGCTTCTTCGTGCATCCGTCGCGAAGTAGCCGCTTGTCGATGTTGCCCAGAAGCAGGAGGTCCTTGCCGTGCCGCTCGCGGTACCTGACGGCGTCGCAGCCGGAAGCGACTTCGAGCGGGTACACCAGGCTCACGTCGGCTTCGAGCCACAGCGGGAGCAGCTCGTCGACTCTGCCGTCGCAATCGACTTCGATCAGGTCTATGCCGTACTCCTTCAGAACCTTCGTCACGCGCATCAGCGGCGCGGTCATGAAATCGCGAAATAGCTGCGGCGAGATCAGCGGCCCCGTCTTCATCGCCATGTCTTCCCAAACAAGCGCATAGTCGACATCCGGGATCTCCGACAGCGCGCGGTCGATGAGCCGCAGCGTGAAATCGGCCACGAACTCGGTCATCTCGTGGACGAGGCCCGGGTCGTCGTAGTAGAGTAGCGCCAGGTGCTCCATGCCGACCCAATTCCTCAGCCAGCCGTAAAACGACCCGGTGTGTATGCCTAGCGGGAAGTCGCGACCGCGGTATCGGCGCTTCAGGTCCTCCCAGTTCATCGGGTAGCGACCAGGCGCGTCGGGGTCGAGACGTGCCTGGTATCGCTCCCAACTCTCGCGATCGCGGACGGGGTAGCTTAGCCACTGCGGCATTCCGATCTCGCGGTTGGTCCAATGCTTGGCGCGCGCGCCGAACTCGTCCTCGACAATGTGCCAACCGTCGCCGTGCTCGACCACTTTCGATTCGAGAGGCGGGATCGGGCTGGGGTCGAGCGGCACGGCCTCGTTGGTGTCGAAGCCGAAATACTCGATGTGATGCACGTCGGGCATGCCCTCTTCGCGCCAACGTTCGAGCGTCTCGTCGAAGAACCACTGCGCGCCCATGAACAGCCGGTCGACCGGCTCGTACCGAAATGTGGCAAGGTATCTCTCTCGTGAGGTCATGGTGTTCCTCGGTGCCGTTGCGGGCCGGGTGCGCACTGGCCTGTGAGCACGGCGGCGTCTGCGGAATCTGCGCGGAATATCCCTCCTGTGCCCGACGGAGCAAACCCCGCGCCCGGCGTCAGATCGTGTGTTCGGGCACGCTCATGTCGTCCAACCAGGCGTCCTCGATGAAGGTGCCGAGCAGAAAGCCCTTCCGGTCCGGGTACCACAGAGTCCTCCGGCCGGCGTGCTCCGTCATGCTGGGGTAGGCTGCCGCTTCGAGCCTCCCGAGCCCGGGCGGCCCCCAGGGTGCCTCGCCGGCGTCGATCAGGCATTTCGGCTCGCTCCACCATATCGGCTGGTGCGCCGTGGGGCGATATTCCCCGCGTGAGAGATACGCGGGCCGTCGGTTGCGCACGTCCCACCGGCTCTCGGCGCCGAAGACGAACCCGTCATTGTTCTGAAACAGCAGGACGTAATCGCCGCGGGCCAGCGAATACACGGGGCAGGGCGCGACGGGTTGCTTCACGATCTCGCCGCCATCCCGGTAGCGCATCAAGCTCGCGTCCGACCAGCTTGCGCCGTCATCATCGGATACGGCGTACCATATCCGCCCGCGGTTCGTTCTCATGGTCATGAACAGCCTGGTGTCGGGCAGGCGCACCATGTACGGCTCCTGAGCGAAGCTTGCACCGTCGACCGTTTCATGCGGGACGCTGATGGGATTCGCCGCACTCAGCGCCGAGATGCGGACGTTCGGCGCATCCGGGTCATCGGGCAAGTTGTCGAATCGAACGATCTCTATCTGAGAGAAGCGCTCCTTGATGCCTACGTCCCCGGCGGGCACGTCGGGGTTATTCGCCCACCGAGTGAAGGAGATGAGCGCTCGCCCGAGGCGATCTAGCAAGGGTACGGATACCGACACGCAGATCGGCGACGCCCCGGTCGGATCGTCGATCGGCGCACGAGGCAGTTGGGGGCAAGCCGGATCTGACCAGTCACGGCCGTGGGTGTCCGAGGTCCGGCAGCACAACGCGCCGCCAAAGCCCCCGCTACCGGGCACGTCGTCGCGCGTGTAGAGAAGATAGACGCGCCCTGAGGGGGAGAGGATCGGGATTTGCCACGCGGCGGGGCCGCCGTCGTCGATGCCGTCGCCATCCAGGTAGCATGCCTCCGTCCACGTGTGCCCGCCGTCGTCGCTCCGGCTGCATGCGACGCGCAACAGGTGTGGGCTGAGGCGTTCGGACGTCCACGTGGCGAGGAGGCCGCCGTCCGCCGTCGGCAGGACGAGAAGCTGCTCATTCAGCCAGAAGAAGTCGGGGTCGCTCCAAGGCCGTCGCCGCCCGAACGTCGGATCGTGGACAATCCGGTCTGGGTGCGTGCGGCGGATTTCCTCCGGCGATGCGGCGTGTGAGTCCGACAGCACCATCTGTATCCTCGATGCCTGCGCCAGCGTCGCGAATCTCTCTCGCTCGCCCCACTGTACGCCCAACAACGCCGTCATCTCGAACGAAGTAGGGCCTGGGTCTCCCCGCCCCGGTGGCAAAGAAGACTGGCGCGATGTGGGCGCGAAAACCGCGCGCCTACAACGGTTTGCGCCATTCGGACATGGGCTGGCAGGGCAATGCCGACCCGCCGCCGAACTCGGCGGCTGTGTGTCGCCATATGTGGGCCGCGTCATCCGGTCCATCGGCACGCTATGCGGAATATCGCCCACGTGCGGCTCGGGGCAACACCTGGCATACCGAGGCCGCTATGCCTTGCACGCGGTCCAAACTGGCGGCATACTTGTGTGCCTTCGCGCCACGGTCCGTTCGGAAGAGGAGACAAGCACATGCACCTTCCCCACTGGGATGCGCGCTACGCCGATCCTGAGGAGCTCCGGGCCGAGGTGGCAGCCATGGTCGAAGCCATTGTGGGCGCGCTGGTCGAGTGCGTTCCCGAGCCCGAGATCGAAGGCATCTACTTCAAGGGCTCGGCGAAGAAGGAGTGGGACTCGCCGATTGGCTACGTGCCGGAACTGAGCGACGTCGACGTCCACGTGCTGTTCGCGGACGGGTCGGATGCCGCCGGGTCGTCGGTCTCGGTCGAATGGGCACTCGACGTGCTGGCGCGCACCGAGGAGGGCTACAGCGCGCGCTGTCCCGCTCCGATCCACGTTCCGCGGCCGCAACTGGTGCGTCTGAACGACTTGCTGCAGCAGCCGGACTTTGCCGGGTCCATTCCCTCGACGGTCGACGTGCTGCGCGGCATGCCCTATCCGACGACCCGCCTCGACGATCCGCAGTGGCTCCTCAAGAGCGACTGCGCGCGGCTGCTCGAAGGGCAGCAACACCTGGATGCGTGGCCTCTGAGAATCATGGACAAGCCGGCGCATTACCTGCACGACACGCTGCGGGGCCTGGTCTGGCAAGTCTCGCTGGTGGTGCCGCGCGTGGCGCATCTTCTCGGCGTGCGCGCGGAACACGCCTGGAGCGAGAATCGCACCCGGCTTGTCGCCCGCCTTCGGGACTTGGGCGAACACGACCTGGCCGACGACTACACCCAGTTCTACACGGCCGGGTGGGACGCGTTTCTCTCCGGCGGCCGGGATGCAGCCGCGGCGCGGCAGACGTTCCTCTCGGGCATCCGGGTCATACGGCGCGGCGTCGAGGTGGCACAGCAGTGGTCTTCTCGGCGCGGATTCTAGCGAGAATCGCAACCCTTCAACTCGAGTTGGACATGGATGACATCTGCGTTGTCGACGTCGATCCTGGTGACGAGTCGGGGTCGGTGGAACGTATCAGGGAGCTTGTCACAGAAGTAGGCGTGGCTTCGGTCGCCTTCATGGTCACGGCTGTGCCCAACGAACGTCCGCTGGAAGACCGCCTGCAGGATTGGGTGCATCGTCTTGCCGTTCTGCAGGAGGGCACGCGAGACCTACCCGTGCAGGTCGGCATCCTGATCCAGGCACTGATCGGCCACGATGACCGCAACCGCATCGTCGGGGAGCCGCCGTACCAGAACATCGTCGGTGCCGACGGCGTCGCGTGCCGGGAGTCGTTCTGCCCTCTCGATGCCGGCTTCCAGGCCTATACGAGGCGACTGATCCGCTCCTTGGCCTCGGCCAGGCCCGCGTTCGTCATGGTCGATGACGACTTCCGCATCGCGTTCCATGCGCCTGCGATGACAGGATGCATGTGCCCTCTGCATCTTGGCCGCTTCTCTCGGACACTGGGTACCGACGTCACGCGCGAGGACCTGCTGTCGCTGTTCAGGGCGGAAGGAAGCGATGAGACACGCGACCAGTGGGAGCAGCTGAAGGAGGACAGCCTGGTCGAGCTGGCCGAGGTCATCCGCGACGCGATCGACGAGACCGATGAGGGCATTCCAGGCTGGTTCTGCTGCGTCACTTCCGAGGCACACCTGGCGCCCGCTATCGCCGATGCCCTGGCAGGGCGGCACCAGTCCCGCGTGCGGATCAACAACGCGGTCTACCTCGAAGATGGTCACAAAGGCTTCCCGCAGCGAGTCACCCAGACCTTCTATCAGATCGC
>CAZSJP010000022.1:11479-16706 GCA_964606675.1 uncultured bacterium | reverse complement strand
CACACCTAGGCAACCACCCGGACGCAGGCAGGTGGGAGGCCAACGCGCGGCGCTGGATGTTCTCGACCCCCATCGCGCCCCAGGATGCGAAGAACCTCGGCGAAGAGGGCGATGAGACCGTTCGCACTGCGATCCGCGGTACGTTCACCATGCTCCCCGACTACATGGCGGAGAACCATGGCATGGTGCATCCGACGTACACCGCGTCGGCCATCAGCTTCACGGGCAACATCGCGTGTCTCTACGGCCTGCTCGGCCGCGAACTGCCGCCCGAAGCACTGTTCAATCGGCAGCGCGTGTATGACCAACTCAAGCGCGTGACCGATCGCCACGGCGAGTTTCACCCCGTCCAGGGAATGGACTGGCCGTATCTATTCCCGATAAACTCAATGAAGTCTCACGTTACGGCCGCGCTCCTCCTGGGAGACCCCGACGGCGCCTACTTCGCCGAGCGGGCCCTTTCGGCCGCCGAACAGCGGCAGGACCGCAACGGCGGACGGATGCTCGACCGGAAAGTGGCTGAGGTCTGCCACGACATTCAGGACCCGCTGATCCTCCGCGAGAACGCCATGGGGCGCGCCGTATTCCCGTATCTGCTCTACCGCCTGCACGGAGCCGGCCCGGACCCGACGCCGGAGCCGGAGATCGGGCGCAAGCTCGATGGCGTGAAGGTCTACCCGCACTCGGGATTCGTCCACCAGCGGCACGAGAAGGGCCTCACGTCCTTCGCGTGGCGCAACAGCATCATGGCGTTGCCGCTCAACTCCGACGGCATCTACACTGTGGCGCCGGCGTCGGGCTCGGTGCTCGGAACCGTGAGCGTGAAGGACCGTCCGGACTGCCAGGAACTACTCGGCGTTCACGTCGACGAGCACACCGATGGCTTCGCTGCCGCCATGGTCATGGACCGTTGTCAGGGCGCGCTTCGGCAGGAAGTGCTCTACGCGGGGCTGCCCGGAGGAGCTTCGGTCTCGTGGGAACGGTTCACCGCAACTGAGGACGTCACGGTCGAAAACGCGCAGCAGGGGTTCCTGCGCATCATCAACGAGCGCTTCGATTTGGTCGACGGCAACTGCAATGGACAGCGAACGTTGTACCATCCCGATGGCGAAGAGATATTCCTCGGCGGCGCAAGCGCCGACCCATCGAGCGACGTCGTGCGTACTTACGACCGCCCCGCGTGGTTGAACGTCGACGACCGGCTCGGCATCGTGTTCCGTGGCCGCGGGTCGACCGTCTACCACAACCGCCACTACTACGAGACGTGGTGGGCCGTGGCCGACGACCTGACGTTGAGCCGCATCGAATCGGGGCGGCACGTGAAGGCGGATCACGTCGCCGCGGAACTCGCGGCCCTCGTGGCGCCGGACCAGCCCCACGATCTGACGGCGAAGCAGAGCTTTCACGTATTCAAGTGCCCGGACCACGAAGCGGCGCTCATGGCCGACGGATACCTCGCAGCCGCGAACTTCTCGGACAAGCACCGCAACTGCCGATTCGCCATTGATCGCGGCGAACTGGGTACGATCCCGATCATCGCGGGGCGGACGAACGTCGACGGCGACACCGTCACGTACGTCGTGCCGCTGCAAGCGATGCAGGCGGCGCTGAGCACGGTGTTGATACATATCCGAACGGATGGCGACGTCGAAGCGACGGGCACACCGACCGGAGACGTGTTCGTCCGCAACCCAGGCGACCGCACGGTGACGGTGAGCACGGGACGGCGGAGCATACCGGTGCCGCAGGACACGGTTGTTATGCTCTGAGCTTCGCCCGTCCGAACATGTTTGGGAGCGCGCGGCCCTTGCGTACCTTGTGTAAGGAATCTGATCGAACCACCGACGGGGACGCTCCGGCGCACCCCGACAGCCGGAACACCACCTCAACGAACGAGGAACGACTCATGTACGCATCCATTCGCGACGGCACAGTGCTCGACGGCGGTTACGCCTCCATCAAGGAAGGTCTGGCCGACCTGGACATCTGGGCTATCGAAGCCGACTTCGACCGCGACTGCTCGCTGGCGGACGTGACCGACACGGAGAAGCGCTGCCCCGTCACCAACGAGGCGGAGATCGCGGCGTACCAGGCGCATCTCAAGGAGCACGGCGTGACCATCAGCGCGCTACTGCTCCACAACAACCTGAACGCCGACGACCTCGACGACGAACACGCATGGATGGCGGCCGCCGTCCGAGCGGCGCACGCGATGGGTGTCCCGGCGGTGCGTATCGATAGCGCGATGAGCGGCCAGCAGGAGCTGCCGTTCGACGAGCGCGTCGGCAAGTTCGTCACGGGCATCAAGCGGCTGATCGCGGACACCGCCGATACGCCGGTCGACCTGGGAATCGAGAATCACGGCTACCAGGGCAACGATCCGGAGTTCCTCCACGGAGTGTTCGGCGGCGTCGGGTCCGACCGGATCGGCATGACGCTCGACACGGGCAACTTCTACTGGCGCGGCCATCCGATGGACAAGACCATGGCCACGATCGAGGAGTTCGCCAAGACGGCCAAGCACACGCACGTGAAGAACATCAACTACCCGGAAGAATGCCGCAACGTCGAGCGCGAGATGGGCTGGGAATACGGCAAGTACGTCAGCCCGATCCCGGACGGCGACGTCGACCATGCAACGGTAGTGAAGTACCTGAAGGCCGCCGGCTACGACCGCGACTTCTGCATAGAAGACGAATCGCTCGGCAAGTTTTCAGGCGAAGAGAAGAAGGAAGTCCTCAGGCGTGACGCGGCATACGTCAAGAGCCTCATGTAGTTCGAATCCTCCGGGTTCGTTGGGAGTTTCCTACGGAAACTCCTGGGGGCCTCGGCGAAATGTCGTGCGCAGTCGCGCACCGTGACACACGACGCACAGGGGCACGGCGCTGTCAAGTGCCGTGCCCCTTTTCTGCGTACTGGTTCTCTGGTTCCTACCTCAACAACGTAATCCGCTGCGTCACAGTCCGACTCGCCGTGACGAGCCGCACGAGATACACGCCCGTTGCGACGGGGCGGACGATGGATGCCAAACCGCTCCCTCTCCTGGCGAGGGAATCTTCCCTAGAGTGGACAGCCAGGCGAGTGCGGGCGGACAAAACGGAAAACGTCGGGGTGCTGGTCGAAGAGCCCCACGAACTGCAGCATCGCGGCCCCAGCCGGCAGAATCTCACCGTAGTCGGCGGCAGGATGAGCTACGTAGAACGACAGCGGCGCGGCGGAGTCTGGACGCAGACGAAAGGAGACAGTGGCGGAGGCGGCCTCAATGAGTTCGAGGGCGCGAGCGACTGTCTCTTCGTCTTCAGCGGCCGAACCACTTTTCACGCATGTCAGTATGAACGAGTTGCCGACGATGGCGCCGTACGAAGGTTTCGTGATATCCATGTTGTTCTCGCATGCGCCGGGGTAGAGCCATGCCCCCTGGCCGTTCGCCCCCTGCGGGGTCACGGTCATGAACGAGGTCCGCCCAGTGTTGCCCTGACGTACCAGGAAGTGCCATTCTTCAGGCGCCCGCACGGGGTACGAATAGAACGTCGTGTCGCCCCTGACGCTGTCCGGCTCGAAGGCGGTCTTGTCGTTGCCGTTGACGGACGTGTCGCCGGCGCCGCCACATGCTGCCAGCATCCCTACGAGGATGACGGATGCAGCCACCAACAACACTTGCCGCTTTCTCATGCATTTCCTCCTTCTCTCGTGCACCTGACGAGCCGCGTAGCGGCCTCACAGCCGCTATGACGCTCCCTACTCCTCGTTGCGCCATCAAGACACGCCCGTCGCTCCCTTGCTGCAAGGATACATGTGCCGACTGCGCTTGTCAACTTCCAAATTACAGTTCCCGTGAGTGCACTGCGGCAATGGTATCTTACAGCCGCAGCGTGCTCCCATGGCGCCCGGCGACACAGGGCGATACCGACGATGGCTAGGGCGCAAACCTTCTCGGGTGTTTTGCGCAGGCCAGTCATCTCAACAACGTCAGGCGCTCGTGCGACACCCCCCGCCGGGGATTGGCGTGTTCGGCTGCGCCGAAGAGGCAATCTCCAAACGTGCCCGCCAGGGCACGAGCGTCAGCGGGCTACGGTCCCCAACGCGCCTATGTCCGCCCTTGAGCCGTCCGGGTCTCTGGGGCTGTCCGGGTCGCCGGCTTCGAATGACCGGCGCGCGGTCTGCAAGCTACTGCCCGCCGCCAGGCGCACTGTCATCATGCCCGGCACAAGGGGGAGCTTGGCTCCGCCAAACGAAGCAAGACACTCGCCGTTGCTCCTCTCGTATGTGATACGTGCCGCATCCTGTTCATACGCCTCATAGTTAGGCGTCCATGAGTAGGCCGTAGTGACGGACAGCGTCGCCACCAGCGCCAGCGGTAATTTGATCGGATTCCATTTCATCCCCTTACTCCTTCGGCTTGTGTGCTTTGTGAGATGCTACCCTTAGGGCGGTCAGGCTTGGCGGCTCCCTCGCTCCTCCAGCGCTCGGTTGCCTGGTGCAATAAGCCTACAACGGCAGCGCGTCGATGAACGGGTGCACGGCCATGAATGCGGTGGTGTCATCCAGCGCTCCCAGGAATTCCATGAGTCGGACGCTCGCAGGCAGCCGCCCTATGAGGAACTGCGCTGATGGATGGTACACATCGAAGAACTCGGAACCGGGATGGTACACGCCCAGCGGGTGAGTCGTCGTGCTGTCGGCGGAAAGATGGATTTCGATGGTCGCCCCGGCCGCCTCAATGGCCGCGAACGCCCGCGCCCGGATGTCGTCGGTCGTCACGGAATCCACGGTGTTGCATATCAGCCGGAAGCGGTTGGGGACCGCTGCGTCTCTCTCTCGCGCCTCGCCGGAACTCCAGATGAACTTGGGCAAGAGCCAGTGTCCGCCCGACACGACGGCGATCTTCGTTGGTGCTACCAGGTCGTGCACTGGCCAACCTATCGCCGGCCGCGGCACTCGGAACTGGTACGAGTAGAACGTCGTATTGCCCCTGACGCTGTCCGGCTCGAACGCGGTCTTGTCCTTGCCGTTGACGGAGGCGTCGTCGACACCAAGGCACGCTCCCAGCGCCAGAGCTGCGACGACGGCCACGGCCACCAACAACGCTCGCAACCGTCTCATGCGCTCCCTCCTTGTTTCGTGCACCTGACTACACCGCCCGCGCACTTCACTCATGCGGCCGGCTCCTCAGACCGAGACACGCACATCGCTCCCGTGCCGCAAGTGTACATGCGGCGGCTACGCT
>CAZSJP010000022.1:0-11469 GCA_964606675.1 uncultured bacterium | reverse complement strand
GTCAACCCCCAAATTACAGTTCCCGTGAGTGCACTGCGGCAATGGTATCTTGCAGCCGCAGCGTGCTCCCATGGCGCCCGGCGACACAGGGCGATACAGACGGTGGCTAGGGCGCAAACCTCCTCGGGTGTTTTGCGCAGTCCAGTCATCTCAACAACGTCAGGCGCTCGTGCGACGCCCCCCCCCAGGAGATTGCCGTTCTCGGCGGCGCCGAAGACGCAATCTCCCAACGTGCGCAGCAGGGCACGAGCCCTCCGCGCTCTTTCTGCAGTATTGTCCGTCTGCATCGTGTTCTCCTCCTGTCCTTCGTTTCGTCTCCCCGACTACAAGCGGGGAACGCAACCAAAATGGCTGTGCACGAGTTATCGCCGTGTCACAGGCCGTAAGCGTATCCGACGAGGAGCGACGAGGCGACGTTGCGACCCAGGTAGCGACCAATGACCCTCAGCCCATGTGTGTACCGCGCCTCGATGCGCAGCTCGCCAGGTCCAACGGAAACACCGGTGCCGAGGACGGTAACCATGCTTCCGTCCAGACGCGGTGGGCGGTCGCCCACGAAACGGACGTCCTCGCGCACTCTCACGCCCAGCGCCGGGCCGAGAAGTAGATGTGCGCCCAGCCACGGCGTTCTCAGGAGCTGTACACTGAGCAGAATCGGGAATTCGACGTATGCGACAGGTTGATCTACTTCCGTCACCTCCAGATGACATCCGAGGTCGTCACAGCGTACGTACGTGGTCACCCTCGTTCGTTCCCACCACTCCTCACCGAAGAAGCCGCCTTTCTCGGTGTACAGAACCTCGCCCCGGACGCCGAACCGCGACGTGATATCTTGCTCGAGATACGCGCCGACCGCCAGACCACGCCTTGTCTGCACCACGGAGGCGTACCTGTCGAACTTGGAGACATTAAGGCCCCCGTGCACGCCGAGATGCCAGCGCCCTTCCGTTGCTTCGGCTCGGGGCGCAGTCAGCGCTCCAAGGGCGCACAACAGAACGAATGCCGTCTTACGCATCACGCTCATCCTCTCTCATCTCTTACGGGCAATCTGTTCGCCCCCACTGCGCACGTTGCTGCACCGGAGATTGCTTGCTGGGCGAAGCCAAGCAGCAATCTCCCAACGTGCCCGCAGGGCACGACGCTCATCCTCGCTCACCTCCTACGTGGAAGGATATGCGGTCACCTCCCCTTGTCAATACCATTGGCCGGATAATCTTCAGATAAATGTGCCGCCCTGGGCACAAGGGCTCAACCCGCGGGCACAGAACCGCTTAGTCATCAATAGCGAGACGTGTCGCAACTCGTTGCCACGTTTCCTCCCGGGAGTTCCCGACGGGAACTCCCAACGTGCCCCAAGGGCACGACGCTCGACCGGGTCGCGCAATCGCCAATTTCGGCCTACATTAGTGTACTGCAATCTCGGATATCTCGCAGAGTCGTCACTCTGGCAAGGCCGGCACGCACTTGAAAGGCACATCTCCGTGAAGACACCGCTGAAGCACTCGATTTCGCCCCAGAAGCCGCTCCTGATCCTCATGCGGGACCCCGGCCCCGACTACGAGAACGAAGCGAAGAAGCTTGTTCGGCTGTATGACGAGCTTGACGACGTGATCCGGCCGAGTGTCGCGGTGCAGGTCGAAGGCACGCTCGGCAGCGACTGGATCAGCCCGGAGACCAGCCTCAAGCTCGCTGAGGAAGCCGGCATTCCGATCGTGCTTCAGATACAGGGCGATAACGGCGACAGACACGATACGATGCCGCTCGAGAGAATGCGAACCTTCCTCGACATGTACGAGTGCATCGTCGGCCTGCAGATGGTCGAGTGCAGCCAGCGCACGTTCGTCGACTACACCAGCGGTCCCGAATACTCGATGGGACGCAACGCTCGCTACGCCAGAGACGTGATACGCCTGGCCGGCGAGTATGGAGCGTTCGTCAGTTGGCAGCTAATGCGGGAGAACTACGCCGCCATCGGCTGCTCGGGCGACAATGAGGCGCTGTACGACACCATCGTGGAATACTCGGACTACGTCGTGCCGCAGCACGAGATGAATTGCGAGTTCGCGAAGATCATCGACCACATGGGCGCCATGGGTCTCTGGCTCGCAGGAGCTACCGCACAGTGGGGTGTCGAGGCGCAGTCGTGGTACTGGCACGACGCCGGATACAACCAGCCGGGGACCTACTTCCCCGGCACGCTCGACATGCCCGGCGGTCTGTACGCAATCATGTTCCTCCTCGGCGCCAGCGCCGGCGCGTCGGCGTACTCGATCGAGCCGCCGCAGGACATTTGGGTCGGCGAAAAGTCCGCGAACTTCCACGAATGGCTCGCGCCGACGTTCAAGCGGCTGATCGTCGAGCGGCTGATCCCGACGCGAGACGAAGTGCTCGACACCATGCCGCTTGCGTATCGCCTGCCCCTGTGCCGTCGTCCGGGCGATTTCGCGAAGATCCTCGACGACCTCGACTACGACCATAGCGACGGTCGCCTGATACGCGCGATGGACGGCGTCTACGAGCCGTCTCGCGATTCGGAGATGATCCCCAACAACCCGCGCTACGGATGGATTCCCGCGCTGCCGACGAAGACGCCGCAGAGCATCCTCGACCGATTCGAGCGGGTGATCGTGCCGGGCGACATCACGAGCATCGACGATGCCAGGCGGTTGGTCGATGCGCACTTCCCGCCGGTCGACGCCGGAGAGGCATGGGGCACGTCCGCCGGGTCGCTCACGTTTGCGTGCAACTCGCACGAGAACACGTTCATTCCGGAATCCGTCAAGCTGGCCGTGCCGATGAGACCGACCAACGTGCGAATCGAAGCCGATGGAGGATCGCCCGCGCTCGCGTGGGACGCCTCGTCGGACACAGGCGAGACGTACCGGGTCTGGCAGGCGTGCGGCGAGACGGAGACGTGCCTGACGCCTGAGCCGATCTCGGAGACCCGGTTCGCTCTGCCCGACTCGGACGCGTCGTTCGCCGTCTCCGCGATCACGTCGGCGACCGAGGCCGTCGAGGGGACGCTCCAGCTCCACCAGTACCTGATGGTGTCGAATCGCGAAAGTCGGCGGAGCGCGTGGTTCACCGCCGGCGGGGAGGTAGTCGAACGGCCGCGCCTCGGGGAAGCGATACCCGAACCGGACGACGCTACGTTGCGGAACAACGCCCGCACGGCAGAGCTAACGCCCGTGGAGGACCTGGATTCGCCCGTCATCGCAGATGGCGACCCCAATGCGACAGTCAAGCGCGAAGTGTTGGCGGCGATGGCCGAGTGGAAGTGTGCCATCGAGTCGGAAGACATCGAGCGCATACTGGCGCGCTACTCGGACGACTACCGCGAGCCGGACGGCCGCACGACCGAATCGGTGGACACGGTGTTCCGCTCTATGCTCTGGCGCTACCTGAAAGACCAGCATCAGGAGCTTGCCGACGAGTGGTCGTGCGTTCCGGCGTGGAGCAATCCGGTGGTGCGGGTGCTCGTGAGAGAATGGCTCACCGTCGGCACCGACTCGGTCACGGTCGAGACGATGGGTCAGATGTGGGCGGGCGCTGGGCCGGAACTCGAGCCGAGCGACATGTTCAAGCACCCGTTCGGCCGGCCGTGCAACATGACGATGACCTGGAAGCGCACGCGCGACGGCTGGAAGCTCGCGGCAACGGACCCGGCGTTCCTGCGAGTCGAGGACACGCTGACGTTCCGCTTCGTGTACCAGGGGTGGTAAGGCGAGGGGCGGTATGATGGCACCAAATCGCGTCGGGATGGCTTCGGCAATCGCGCTGGCGTTCGCGGCTGCGCTTTCGCAGGCCACGTCGTCTCCGGAAGTGCAGCCACGGTCGCAACCGCGCACCACAGTGTCCATTCGGCTGCCTGAGCCGTGGCTCGAAGGCGGAATGTCGGTCGAGGAGGCGCTCAACACCGGCCTGCCGGAGCGCTTGTCCGCCGATAGGCCGCTCACGCTCGCAGAAGTCGGGCAGATCCTATGGGCGGGGAAGCAGGCGATGAGCATGCGCGGCCCGACCAACCGCGCGCCGTTCGTCGTTTCGTACGTGCCACGCATCTACCTCGTGGCGGCCGACGTGAACGGACTACCGCCGGGCGTGTACCTGTATGAGCCCCGCAACCACGGTGTGTGTCGGGTGTCGCGGGGTAATTCCCGTGAGGAGCTTGCGCAGGCAACGGGTGACACACGCCTGCTTCCGGCCACTCAGGCAACGACCGATGAGGGCATGGTCCGCTCGGCGCCGGCATCGATCGTGATCGCCGGGCGGTGTGGGATGGTAGCGGCCGACCATGGGCATGGCAGCGATATGTGTGTGCCGTCGCGGGCCGGCCGCGTGGTGCAGAACGTCCAACTTCAGGTGGCCGCTCTCGGCCTCGGCACTGTGCCGATACTCGCGTACCAGCACAAGCGCGTCTCGGAGGTGCTCTGGATGGCGCCTCGAGAGCAGCCGCTCTGCATCATGCCCATCGGCGCGCCTCGGTAGGTGGGGTGCAACGGCCGCCACATGCCCCCCACTCGCGCAAACCACCCACCGGGCCGCCTGCAGTGGCGCAGTTGCGGTAGGACGACAACACTGGCAGAACATTCAGCTTCGGGTCGGTGCGGCCAGGCGTCGTGTCGGGGAGCCTCAGCGCTCGTCGTTCCTCCGCTGCGCAAACAGCCATCGGAGCACTTCCGGGTCGTCGAAGACGAGCGGCATACAGGCGTGTCCGATCCCCTCGAACTCCGTGTACCGTGGCGAGCCGCCAGCGGCCGTGATCGCGGCGACCATGTCGCGGCTGAACCGCGCGGGGATGCCGCTGTCCACCTCGCCGTGGAATGCCCACACGGGTACGTGAGCGAGCGAGTCGGCATAGCAGGGGCTGGCGAAACCGCAGATCGGTATCACCGCGGCGAACAGATTCGGGTGCTTGATCGCAAGATACCACGAGCCGGCTCCGCCCATGGATTGCCCCGTGACGTAGATGCGATTCATGTCGACCGGCCAACGGTTCGCCACGTCTTGGATGAGCGCGACGACCGGTTCGTCCACGGGTACCCCCATCGAACGGCCTCCTCGGGCGCGTCGGTGGAACCCGGCCATGGTGGTGTCATCGAGGGCGTATCCCCAACTCCTGTCCGGCGGCGGCCCAGGCAGCGCGCGGTTCGAGTGCCAGTGCGTGCGCGCGACACGATGCCCCGTGATGAGGCTCATCCTGGCCGCCACACAGACCGGCGTCGGTGTCATCGCGTGCGTGAAACAGGCACCCGATGCGGCCAGAGCGTCGAGGCTGGGCGTGCGAGTAATCTCGTTGCCCGTGCATCCGAGTGCGTCGAAGCGCAACTGATCGGACATCAGGAAGAGAGTACTGGGTCTGCCGTTCACGGCGTTCTCCCTCGGCCTGTGCTGTGGCCCAATGCCGATCTATCTTGGATGGACAGCATCTCTCACTTGAAGGAATAGACCGAGACACGTTCCCGATGCAAGCCCGGTTGTTCGAGTTTGCACACCGTCGCGCGGGCGCGCGAATACGCGCAAGTGAGTACCAAGGAGGTCGCGATGACGGACAAAGCCCGACCGGGAGCCGTGAAGCTCCGGTACGTGGACCCCGACGTGCCGAAGCCCGAAGCGCCGAAGTATCCCGGCGAGCGGTACGAGGCCCTCGTACCCGCCACTCTCGACGTGGCCGAACGCGCTGCCCTCGCGGCGAATGCGCTAACCGAGTGCACCGACGCCGACTACGACTACGAGCTGTACCGGATCGTCGATCTCATGGCCGACACGCCGACGGTGTACCACACCATCGACGACCACGTGCAGGACAAGTTCTTCCTCGCCCTGCCGCAGTGTCGAGCGTCGCCCTTCGCCGCGGAGCCGAACAGCACGATCCGCTCCGGCTGGGCGACCTCGACCACGCGCCGGACGGCCTCGGCGATGGCCGCATTGGGGGATGTCGTTTCCATGGATGCCATCGTTCTGCCCCCCCGGTATCATCACCGAACGAGTACGATTCTGCGGGCCCTCTCGGCGCTCCAGGCCGCGCCACGGTCCGGGCCGACGCCCGAATGCCCGGTCCACGACAGGCGAACCAGATACACACCGTTCGCCGCGGGCACGCCGTTCTCGTCAAGCCCGTTCCAGATGACCTCATGCGAACCTGCTGCGGTGTTCGCCCCGACGAGAGTGCGGATGAGCTGCCCCGACACGGAATACACCGCGAGGGTGACAACGCCCGGATGCGGGACCTCGAACCGAATCGTCGTGGACGGGTTGAATGGGTTGGGCGCCGCGCCAAGCAGTCTCGGGACCTGCACGTGGTATGCACGCCCCTCGACGACGACGATGGCGTCCCGGTCGAGCCACGCGAACCGGTCGAGGATGGCTGGTTGTCCGGAGCGGGGGATGTATGGGTCCAGCAGCATGCCGGATTGGTACCTGACGTCGACCCACGTGCCGTTCCCGTCGATGAACGTTCTGCCGTGGAGGGTGATCGTCGCAGGCTGTGGCAGAGCGCCGAAGGTTCCGACTTCGGTCACGCCGCCAGAAGCCGTGGCGACGGTCGGACCGGATCTGCCGCCATCTATGGCGGTGTTCGGCACACCTTCGGGCATGGGCAACGGCTGTTCGACCTCCACAAGCTCGCCACCCTCCCAGCGCAAGACACGGTCGACGGCCACGAACGATGTGTACTTCGTCAGAAGATTGTACTCCAGGCCGAGGTCGGTGATCTGCTGCCTCAGCTCATCGGTCTCGTTGAGTCCGGCGTAGTCGCCGAGCAGCGCGATCCTGTGGCGAGCCCAGAGGTATCGCAACGCGGCGTAGTCGTTCGACGGGGTCACGCTCGTCGCATCGACGCCGACCTCGTACGGTCCGTTCGCCGTTGCACCCGTGAGTCGGACTGTTCCACCTGCGGCGCCTCGCCATTTCCCGAATACGACGACCGGTCGCTCGGCCAGCACGTCCGGGATGCTCGGCGGCTCGACGTCGTACACGTCCAAGCCACCGGGATCGAACGTCACCTGCGTGAGCACCGGGCTCCGAATGTACTCGCGGAACCGCGCAGCCTGTGTCTCGGCCTCGGCTTCATCGGTGACGACGAACGGCTCTCCCATGCCGCAGTGCGCCATCCCCTCAATGAGGAACCGGTTGACGCCCTTCCCGATCCCGAACGCGAACAGGTTCGCCTAGCCCAGGTTGGCACGGATCGTGTCGAACGTCGCCGCCTCGGCGGAAACGTAGCCATCGGTGGCGACGACGAACGTGCGCGAGCTTGGCGCGTCCGACCGAGGCATCGCGAGCGCTCGGGCCATGGCTTGCACGATCCGGGTCCCGCCGCTGCCATGCTGGTTATCGATCGCGTAGAGGGCCGCCGCGATATTCTCGGCCGTGGCCGAGAGCGACTGAGGCCAGAGCACGGTCGATCCGCCGGCGAACATGAGGACGTTGAACGTGTCCTGCGGACGAAGGCCTCCGACGAGGTCGCTCAGCAACGCCTTCGATACAGTGGTCGGGAACCCTCCCATGGAGCCGGACACGTCCATTATGAAGACGTATTCGCGGGGTGGAATCTCGGCGTCAGTGACACGGGCGGGGGGCTGCCCCATGAACAGGAAGAAGTTCTCGTTCTCGCCCTCGTACAGCAGCAACCCCGAAGCGATCTCGTCGCCCGCGAGCCGGTAACGCAGGATGTAGTCTCTATTTCCGCCGTCGGACTCGGTCGGGTCGAGCGAAACGGTCGCAGCCTCCGGAGTCGGCTGGTCGACGCTCACCACGTGTGTCGGGCACTCTATCATCCGGATCGGCATTCCGGCGGCGAGCGACACCGCGACGTCGAACGTGTACAGGGGCGCTTCCCCCGCGTGGGTGTACGGCGTCGCTACGAACAGGTCCGTTTCGTCCGCTTCGGAGATCGGCACCTCCGAGTAGCGGGGGCCGACGACCGTCGGGTAGACGAACTCGTACATCGCCTCGGTCGGCACGAGCAGTTCGGTGTAGTGAAGCTCGACGTCGATCGTGTCGCCCGGCAGGATGTTCGCGATCGACATCTGGAAAACGTTCGGTCTGCTCTGCTCGAGGAGCGAGGCGGTCTGTCCTTCCTCCTTCGCTTCCTCGTAGATTGCTAAGGCGTCCTCGCGCGTGTTGATCTCTGCCGTGATGCGACGACTGCCTATCACCATCTTCATGCCGTAGACGGCGGCGCGGGTGGAAGCCGGGAACACGTACGTTGCCTCGAGCGGCGCCTCACCGACGTTCGTGTAGGTCTGTCGTATCGTAACGTCCGCGATGACGCCGGATACTCTTACGTCGGCCGACAGGGCCTTCATCGGGAGGCGGTCGATCGTCGGATCGTCCGTCTGAACGTAGAAGAACGGCGAGAGCGTCATGTCCCCGGACCCCGTCGCGACCCGCGCCTGCCCCGGCGAGGCGAACGCGAGTGCAAGCAACGCCGTTGCGGCGATGGTTATTCTGAGCGGCACCACGTGAAATCCTCCTCGATTCGCGCACCGGCAACCGCGCGCGACCGCCGACCGTTGCGCATGGCGTGGTAGACTCTCGGCACCGCGCATCGAGCCGACCTCTGCGGGCACGGCGCGCGTTCCGGATCTGCGTGCCGATATTGCGTGCAAGATCGGAGCCACACGACGCTACCGGGGGTGAGGTCCCACCAGCGGGCGCGTCGCGTCTCTGGCGGGGCGCTTGCGGTGTACCTCAGATGGCACTCGTATCCACGATGATATCCATCGGCCCCTTGTCGCGCTCCAGTTCGCCCGACGCGACCCGCGATATCGGCGGGGACACTATCGCGAGGGCAGGAGGCTCTGGAAGCGCGTTACCCGATTCGCGCCCGACAGCGAGATCGACTGGTCGTGATGGGGTGCACCTGCACCTGATGGACAGTTGGCGCGAGGTGCTAGAGGCGTTGGGGCGGTGACTGGTGGTTGTCTGCCACCCAACTCCGGACTAATGCGCCGCCAATCGCCGGTACTCGTCGAGCATGACGTGGTAGCTTTCGATCGGCAGGCCGGTGAAGATGCAGTTCGACGACGAGAATATGTATCCACCGCCCGGCATGCCGTGCTTCATGCAATATCGCACCGCCTCCCTGATCGGCTCCTCGTCGACGTCCTGCAAGAGGGCCGTCCGCACGTTGCCCATCAGCGCCAGGTCGTCGCCATACTCGCGCTTGACCTCGGCGATGTCCATGTGCCCCTGTGGGTCGATCGACTGGTAGCCGTCGAGCCCCGTTGAGACTAGCTGATCCAAGATCAGCCGCAGGTCGCCGTCGGAATGCAGTATCGCCGGGACGCCCAACTCGTGCATCGCATCGACGATCTCGGTCAGGTACGGCGTCGCGAACTCGGCGAACATCTTCGGGCTGATGAAGGGTCCTTCGTTGAACCCGTAGTCGCTGTTGATGCAGATGAAGTCCACTCCCTCATCGACCTGGCGCCTGGCTAACTCGATGGACGCGTCTCTCTTGGCGCGCGCCTTCTCATGGGATTCCTCGGGGCGCTCGAACAGCATCACGGCAAAGTCGACCATGTCGCCCCCTGAAGGCATCCAGTACGTACCGGAGCCGTTCGAGGTGTAGATCATGACGCGGTCGCCGAACCGTTTCCGCGCCCGCGGGATCACCTCGCCGTCGAAGCAGAAGTGCATGCTGCTCCCGAATCCCAGCGCGGACCAGTCATAGCGTTCGAGTATCAGCTCGCAAATGGCGAAGTGCTCTTCGAGCAGCCGTTCACGTCCGGCCAGTGTGGCCGATTTCATCTCAACTTCGGTCGGCCAGGGGCGCCCGAACGCGACTTCCGGTATCTGGAACGCAAGTTCGAAATGGGGTACCTTGTCGGGGACGCGGCCATCGAAAACCGCCTGCATGCGTTGTCGGGGCGTCATATCTACGCAATCTCCGTTGCTGTCGGGATGAGTCGAGCCGGGCACACAGAGCGCCGGGGGGCTGATGTGCCGCGCCGGCGAACTCGCAAGCGACATGGTACTGCGCCCAACACGCGCGCGCCAACGGGACCCGGTCTCCGCGCGGCAAGATGGCGTCTGAGACATGCACGCGGCCGGCGGTCGCGAGGCCGCGCAACCCGGTGCGACCGACGCTGTGGGTTGATCGGCTTTCATATGAGAGTATATTGGGTTTATGATGGACCGATCTTTCCCGTCCGAACGGTTGGACGGACCGACTGAAGGCTGCGTCGTGAGGACGAATCCATGCACCGAGTAAATGCTATCTCCAGATTTGCCGCGGCGGCGTTCGTCGCGATGCTGGTTGGTTCAGGCGTTTCTGCCGCCGCGCCGGGCGACGTAACGGGCCTCGTCGCGACCGCCGAATCCGCCCACTCGATCTCATTGACGTGGACGGCGTACGACAGCGCCGACATCGACCGGTACGAGATCAGACGCAGCGCGTCGGCCGGCGTCGACACAACGCACGGACTTGTCTTCTCTGACACGACCGCGACCGCTACGGCGTTCACCGACTCCGGCCTGATCGCGTACACGACGTACTACTACCGCGTGTTCGTCGTCGATACGACCGACACGGCTAGCGTGGGCGTCGAGGCAAGCGCGCGGACCAAGGGCGTGGCGTTCCCGCACGACGATCCGGTCGACTCGGTCAGCCTATACTTCTCGCCGGGCGGAACGTGGGCCGTGGTGGCCGACGCACCGGAAGACACCGCGCACACCGGGTCGTACCACTGGTCGGACTCGCCGGCGGGCTACTACGAGCCGAACACCAGCGCATCCCTCTCGCTGACCCTCGACTTAGGCTCCGTCAGCGACGCGACCTCGCCTGTGCTGAGCTACTGGGAGCGCTTCTCGTTCCAGACGAACTACGACTGGGGCTATGTCGAAGTATCGAGCAACAACGGCTCATCTTGGTCGGTACTGAGCTTCGTTACCAGCATTCAGCCGGGGTGGCGCAGGCGAGAGATCGATCTGTTGCCGTACCGGGGAAATCCATCGGTGATGATCCGTTTCCGGCTCTCGTCCAACGGCAGTGCCGAGAGCGACGGCTGGCACCTCGACGACTTCGCGGTCGTAGACTACGCCAAGGACATCCCGTTCCCGTTCTTCGACAACTTCGATGACACGGTGTCGACCTCCAACTGGCTGACTTCGTGCTGGGAGCCGGTGACGGGCGGCCTTTCGCCGCCGTACCAAATGCACGAAAGCCCCGCGGGCAACTACGTCGCCAACACGTTCGCCATCATGTCGCTCGCCGGCACCATGGACCTCACGAACTCGGTCCATCCGGTGCTGACCTTCCAACACAAATACGCGATGTACACCAACCATAGCTGCTGCAACCACAATGAAGACGACTACGCGCGCCTGTACGTCTCGCAGGACAACGGCGCGTACTGGTATCTCATGCAGTCGTGGACCGGCACTCAGAGCGCTTGGGGCAAAGTCACCATCGACCTCGCTCAGTTCGCCGGGGCGGCGAACGTCCGTGTGCGCTTCGCGGTCGAC
>CAZSJP010000021.1:5952-16897 GCA_964606675.1 uncultured bacterium | reverse complement strand
ACGGCCATGGCTGCCAATACGGTGTTGGCGATCCTGCTCGTCTTCCTGACCTATCTGCTGGCATCGCGCGTGGCCGACGGGCGCGCGGCCATCGTGGCGACGTGGTTGGCGGCGCTCAATCCGGTGCTCGTGTACTACTCACCGATGCCGGTCAGCGAGACACTCTACTCGGTGCTGCTGCTCGTTGCGGGGATCGCACTCATCCGTGCCTTCGAGGGGCCTTCGGCGGTGCCGTGTGCGATCGCGGGTGCCCTGTTCGGCCTCGCGTGCCTGGTCAGGCCCGTGATGCTGACAGTTCCGCTCTTCGTCGTCGGCTGGCTCCTATGGCGGTTCCGGTACCGAGGCGTGGTTGCAGCCCTCGCATTCGTGGCGGCGTTGGCTGCGACCGTCTCGCCATGGACCGTGCGCAACTACGTGGCGACGGGCGCGTTCATACCCGTCACCCGCCATGTCGGCACTGTGCTCTGGCTGTCGAACAACGAGCGCACGCTAACAGATTCGACATACTGGGGTTCTAACGTGTCGCCGTCCGCAGCTATCCTAGGTGCCGACCCGACAAGCCCTGTCCAGGATCTGATTGATGC
Organism: uncultured bacterium; assembly: GCA_964606675.1. Classification (GTDB taxonomy): domain Bacteria; phylum Latescibacterota; class MWCZ01; order MWCZ01; family MWCZ01; genus CAZSJP01. The sequence goes on along the minus strand of CAZSJP010000021.1, from coordinate 16,313 downwards.
GTACTCTCGACACATGATGGAAGCTGCGGAGTTCCTCGTCGCCAACTGGCATCGGATTCCGCAGCTTGTGTCGTTGAAACTGACTCGATTCCTCAGCCTGTTGCCGCACTTCCCGCCGTGGCAAGCCGGCGATTGGGAGCAGGCGCCACGGCTTGTATCGCTGAAACTGACCCATCTCCTCAGCCTGGTGGCTCACTCCCCGACGTGGCGCGCGCTACTGCTGTATCTGTTCGACACGCCACTTCTTCCTCTTGCCATTGGAGGGGCGCTCATGGTGTTCCGAGCCAAGCCCGCCGCGACGATGGCCACGGCCTCAGTGATCGGAACCACCGTCCTAGCCGTCGTGATATTCTGGGGAGATTCCCGATTCCGGATGCCGATCGTCCCATACCTCTGCATCTTTGCTTCGGTTTGCCTGCTCGACCTTCGGGGTCGATTCGGCGCGCGCGATGCCTCCGACGGCTCGGGTGCAGGCCTGCATAGTTGAGTCCGCGGCGCATTTTCGTATATTAGTTTGCTGTTTACGTCTGCCGCGCAGTGCGCAATCTGTGCCGTCGCGGTGCAGACCGAACGATGTCCTCTCGGAGAATTGCTGGGAAATGCCGACGGCTTCCGCGACCCGAGGTTTCGGCCTGCTTGAGAATGTCCTGGCCCGACTTCGAGCGAAACAGGCCAACAAGCTGATCGGCGATAGGCAACGTGATGGGCGCATATTAGACATCGGATGTGGCGCTCATCCGTATTTCCTGAGGTCGAGTGGCTTTGGCGAGAAACACGGCGCCGACAGGATCGATCGCGACGCCGACACGGTTGGGGACATCCGGCTCCACATGTTGGACCTGGAGAGATTCGTCGCGCTGCCGTTCGAGGACGAACACTTCGATGTCGTGACGATGTTGGCGGTTGTCGAGCACTTGGAGTTAGAGACGTTACCGCAGGTGTTCGACGAAGCGCGCCGAGTCCTGAAGGTAGGAGGCACCCTCATCCTGACGACGCCTGCCAGTTGGATCGACAAGATCCTGCGAGCGATGGCAGCGATGAGACTTCTTAGCCCACACGAGATAGACGAGCACAAAACGCTGTTTACACGGCATCTCGCGACCCGCCATCTTGTGGATGCGGGGTTCGAGAAGGACAAGACCGAAGTCGGCCTGTTCGAGCTAGGCACGAACATCTATGCGGCCGCGATCAAGTAGGCCGCCCGGACCCTATCATGGCCGGACGGAAGCGATTCGTAGCAAGGAGCACCCGAAGATGAAGACCGATACGCACCCGAACTATATCGCTAGCACTGTAACTTGCGCGTGCGGCAACGTCGTGAACACGAAGTCGACGAAGGAGAACCTCCACGTCGAAATCTGCGCGGCGTGTCACCCCTTCTACACGGGCAAGCAGAAGCTGGTCGACACCGCCGGGCGAGTGGATGCCTTCCGTCGGCGCTACAACCTCAGCGCCCCCAAAGAGTAGCAGCACGCACTCGGAACGAACCGCAGCCCTGTGAATCGCACGGACGACATGGGTGGGCAGGCCGTGATCGAAGGCATCATGATTCGCTCGGCCCACACGATCGCGACGGCCGTCAGGCGTCCCGACGGGCGGATAGTGGTCCGTTCCGACGAGTACGTCAGCCTTGCCAAGCGCGTGCAGGCCTTTGGCGTGCCCGTGGTCAGAGGCGTCGTCTCCTTCGCTGAGATGCTCGCCATCGGCATCAGGACGTTGAACTTCTCGGCCGAACTAGCCATCGACGAGCCAATCGCCGCACCGCGTGCGAGGGATCGGCTGCTGTCCGGCCTGAGTATGGCGGCCGCCCTGGCAGTCGCGATCGGCGTATTCTTTCTGACGCCTCTGGCGGTATGCGACGCACTTGGGCTTGTGAGACAAGCCGTGACGTACAACCTGGTGGCCGGTGGGATTCGCGTGGCCCTCCTACTTGCGTACATGTGGGGGATTGGGTTCATACCCGACATCCGCCGCGTGTTCGCGTATCACGGCGCCGAGCATCAGACGATCTCAGCCTACGAGGCCGACGAGGTGCTCGCCGTGGAATCGGCGGCACGATACGAGCGCTTCCATCCTCGGTGCGGGACAAGTTTCATCTTCATAGTCGTGTTGCTGGCGATCTCGGCCTATGCCCTGATAGACTCGGCGTTCGCGTGGATCGTCGGGCGTCCCGAAACGTTGATCGAGCGCTTCGCCGTGCACATGTCATTTCTTCCGATCGTGTCCGGTCTTGCGTACGAGGTGCTCAAAGCTGCCGGACGTCACGTCGGATCGCCGGTTGTCAAAGCGATGGTAGCCCCAGGCCTGTGGCTGCAACGTCTGACGACGAGAGTGCCCAGCGAAGATCAGTTGGCCGTAGCCGTGGTAGCCGCCCGTGCTTCGCTCGGTATGCCGACAGAGGCCGAGCCATACGCGGAGCCGGTGCGGGAATGACCGGATCTGCCGAGGAACAAGCGATGTTGGATCGCCTCACCGAGATCGAGGCCAGGTTTCAGGAGATAACCGAGCGGATGGCCGATCCCGACGTCATCGCCGACATCTCAGGATACCAGCAGCTGGCGAAAGAACATCGCCGGCTTTCCGCCCTCGTCGAAACCGGCAAGAGCTATCGCGACGCACTGACGGACCTCGAAGATGCGCGTCACATCGTCGAGGAGAACTCCGACAGCGATCTCGTGGAGTTGGCCCGCGATGAGATCGAATCGCTGGAGGTCGGTACCGAGCAGCTCGAAGCGCAGTTGGCCGACATGCTCGCCCCCAAAGATCCGAACGACGACAGGAATACCGTCCTGGAGATCAGGGGTGGCACTGGGGGTGACGAGGCGGGGTTGTTCGCCGGAGACCTGTTCCGAATGTACTCGCGTTTCGCCGAAGAGCGTGGCTGGAAGCTCGAAGTGTTGGGCAGCAGCCCGGCTGCGTCCGGAGGGTTCAAGGAGGTCACAGCGCTGATCGTCGGTCCGGATGCATACGGTACTCTGAAATACGAGAGCGGCGTGCATCGCGTGCAGCGCGTGCCGACAACCGAGACTCAAGGCCGTATACATACGAGCACGGCGTCGGTTGCCGTGTTGCCCGAAGCGAGCGACGTCGACGTCGAAATCGATCAGACCGAGCTCAAGATCGACGTCTACAGATCGAGCGGCCCAGGCGGTCAGAGCGTAAACACCGCCGATTCGGCAGTGCGGATCACGCACTTGCCGACCGGGCTCGTCGTGCAGTGTCAGGACGAGCGCTCGCAGATGAAGAACCGCAGCAAGGCCATGAAGGTCCTGCGCGCCCGCCTTCTCGACACTGCCATCCAGAGCCAGCAGGCAAGCGAGGCCGCGGCTCGGAAGGCGCAAGTCGGCTCGGGCGAACGGAGCGAGAAGATACGTACATATAACTTCCCACAGAGCCGGCTGACGGACCATCGGATCAAGCTGACGGTGCACAACCTGGCCGAAGTGATGGATGGGCAGCTCGAAGCGGTGATCGAGGCGCTCCGTTCGGCGGCGAAGGCCCGAGCGCTTGAGCAGCAAGAGCAAGCCTGACGCAGTACTCGCTTTGCGCGAATTCGCGAACCGGGCGTGGCCGTGTTGGCCCTGACAGATGGGTTGGGAAACCAGTATGCCTGTCGCTGCGGGCGAGCACCAGCAGGGGGTGCAGCATGATTGACATCAAGATCATCAGAGAGAAGCCGGACTTCGTCGCGGCCGAGATCGCCAAGCTCAATGTCGATGCGCCCATCGCTCAGATCGTCGAGACCGACTCGAGGCGAAGGGATGTGCTACAGGAAGTCGAGAAGCTCAAAGCCGAACGCAACGTGGCCTCGAAAGAGATCGGCGGGGCGGCCGATGGCAAAGAGAGGCAGAAGAAGATCGAGCGAATGCGCGGTGTCGGCGACCGGATCGGCGCGCTTGACGAGCAAGTTCGCCAGCTCGATGAGCAGCTGACCGCCTACCTGCTCGAAGTGCCCAACATGCCGCACCCGGACGTGCCCATCGGCGATGACGAAGACGCCAACGTCGTCACGGATGTCGAAGGCGACGAACCGGAATTCGCTTTCGAGCCGAGGCCGCATTGGGAGTTGGGTCCCGAACTCGGCATCCTGGACTTCGAGCGAGGCGTGAAGCTGAGCGGGTCGCGGTTCTACGTCCTGAAGGGAGCCGGCGCGAAGCTGCAACGCGCGATTATCGCCTGGATGCTCGACCTGCACACGACCGAACACGGGTACACCGAGGTCTACCCCCCGGCGATGGTGCGGGAGGCATGCCTGGTCGGCACCGGCCAACTGCCGAAGTTCGGTGAGAACCTCTACCGCGACGCAGAGGAAGACTACTGGTTCGTACCGACCGCGGAAGTGCCGGTGACGAACATGTACGCCGACGAGATCGTCGATCCGGGCACCTTGCCGATATACCACACCGCGTACACTCCGTGCTTCAGGCGCGAGAAGATCGCTGCCGGTAAGGACGTGCGCGGTATAAAGCGCGGTCACCAATTCGATAAGGTCGAGATGGTGAAGTTCGTCGAGCCAGAGACCTCGGACGACGAGCTGATGTCGCTGCTTGACAACGCGCGCGAGGTGTGCCGCAGGCTGGGGATTCGCCACCGAATCGTGCAGATGTGCACCGGCGACCTCAGCTTCACCGCCGCGAACAAGTACGACGTCGAGGTATGGGCGCCGGGGTGCAACGAATGGCTCGAAGTCAGCTCGTGTAGCAACTTCCGGGACTTTCAGGCCAGGCGAGCCAACATCCGATTCAGACGCGACGCCAAGGCTCGTCCTGAGTTCGTTCATACTCTCAACGGGTCGGGCTTGGCGCTGCCACGCGTCATGATAGCCGTCATGGAGAGCTACCAGCAGGAGGATGGCTCGGTAGCGATTCCCGACGTGCTCCGTCCGTATATGGGTGGCACCGAGCGTATCGAACCGACCGAGTGACGCAATGAGGATCGACCCGGCGGAGTGCTGGATAGTCGAACCCCCTGCGGCGCCCGAAGGCTTCCACTACCTGGTCGGCTACCTGCTGAACGCTGGCGTCGACGTCGCGTTCGGCGCTGACGACGAGCTTCCCGAAGACCTCCCTGCATCCTACGATGGCATCCGCGTTGTCGTGGTGTGCGAAGAGGATCTGCCACGGCTGCGACGCCGGCTGCGTGGGTTCCGGGGACTCGACCCAGACTCGGACTCTCGGGTCGGCTCTCTCCGGCACGGCACGATGTTCCTCCACGAGAACGATCGCACGTGGCTGGCCGTGTACAACGCGGCAGGCCGAACGTCCTCGAATCGGATCGAGAATCCGCTCATCGTCGCGCCGGACCTGACGGTGGGCTCGTCTCGGCTTTCGGAGAGGATGTGCGCACGCGACGACCGTCAGGTGCACAAGCAGCTTGCCGACGCGCTGCTGACGACGAAGCGATTCGAGTGGTCGGACATAGGCTTCGGCACCCTCTGGGGTCTGATCGGCGCATACGAAGCGACCAACGAGGCGGAGTGGCTCTCGGAGGCAGTGCGGTACGCAACGACGCTACTGGAAACCGCGGCGACCGATGAGGCCGTGATGCCCCACGAGCCGCACAATGCGCTGGTGCAGGCACTGCCGTTCCTCGCGCTGGACCGCCTGACCAACGACCGGTGTTTCGGCGACGCGGTTCGGAATGCGCTCCCCTCCATTGCTGAAGCTCCGGGGCTGGAGACGGGCGGCGCGATGCTGCTCCAGTCGCACTTCTTCGTTGACGCCGACACTCGCGCCTACCTCTTGGCGCGCTCTGCCGACGGTGGCACGTACAGTGAGCAGGTTGGCCTATACTACCCGTCCGTTCTCGCAGCGGCCCACCTCGGTGGCTGGCAGAACGAGGCAGCCGACAAGATAGCCGCGTGCCTCGACGAGCATCGCGCCAACTGCCGCGACGAGGCCACCGGGCTCTACTACCACGGCGCTCTGGGCAAGAGGCACGGGCTGGAGGGCATCCAGGGGCACGGAATGCTATGGACGTGCTTCGGGCTCATGCACCTTGCGGAGCTATGGCCGACCGATCACTCCAGGCAGGGCGACGTCGTCACCATGCTGCGCAATGCCTGCGATGCTGCGGCTGCCGTCCAGGACCCTGACTCGGGCGGGTTCCACCACATCCTGAACATGCCGCACACCCCATACGCCCGCATCTACACGCCCGCGCTGGCTTACGTGCTGATGCGCGGCGCGCGGTTGGGCATGCTGGGGCCCGAGCACCGAGAGGCAGGTCGGCGAGCGTGGAATGCCGTCAAGCGGCATGTATTCGCCGGTGGGAACTTCGGCGGCGATTGTGGGACGCCACAGTCGAAACGGCTCGAATACTACATGATGCAGCCGATAACGTACGACTACCATGTCGTCCGCGACAAATCATTCTGGCAGTTGCACCCTGCGAACGAGATGCTGCGCTTGTCCGGGTGAGCACGTGCCCGTCGACGGGCCACGATGGCCGCCCGTCGGCGGGTCGCAAAGGAGTCTATCGATGGAAGCAGCCGAGTGCTGGATCGTCGAGCCGCCCGAGCCGCCCGAGGGCTTCCACTACCTGGTCGGCTACCTACTGAATGCCGGCGTCGACCTCGCATTCGGCGCCGACGACACGCTACCCAACGACCTCCCCGCATCGTATGATGGCATCCGCGTTGTCGTGGTGTGCGAAGAGGACCTGCCGCGCTTGCGCAGGCGGCTGCGCCGCTTCCGTGGGCTCGACCCCGATTCCGATGCGCCGATAGGGCCTCAGATGCACGGGTGGATGTACATCCACGAGGACGATTCCACCTGGCTGGCCGTGTACACCGCCAAGGGGCGCACTACCCCGAAACGAATCGAGAACCCCCTCATCGTTGCGCCGGACCTGACGGTGGACTCGCCCCGGCTGAAGCAGCGCATACTGGACAGGCCCGATGCCGAGGTGCACCGGCAGATGATGACCGGAATGCGGACCACGGACAGGCTCGAATGGTCCGATATCAGCTTCGGCACGCTCTGGGCGGCGATTGGGGCGTACGAAGCAACCGGCGACGACGAGCATCTGGCATGGGCCACAAACTTCGCCGACCGTCAGCTTGAGATATCGGCGGCATCGTCGAGCGATCAGCCGGCCATGCTCGTCTCGGCGATACCGTTCCTGCGCCTCAGCGAGATCACGGGCGACCCCAAGTACCGCGACGCCGTGCTCGCCGGAACGGCCGATCTGCCGGGGCGCCGACAGCTTCAGGTCGGCGGGCCGGAGTTGCTTCAGGTTCAGGCGTTCGTACATCCTCAGACGGCGGCGCACCTGACCGACCGAGCAGCCGATGGCGGCACGTATAGCGAGCAGGTCGGCCTCTACTACCCGTCGGTCCTGGCTGTAGCCCAGGCCTCCGGTTGGGCCGACGAAGCCGCCGATATGATCGGCGCATGCCTGGAAGCGCACCGGCAGAACTGCCGCGACGACGTGACCGGGCTATACCACCACGGCATCCTCGGCACGCGACTGAAGCACCAGGGGTTCCTGGGGCACGGGATGCTGTGGACGTGTTTCGGGCTGACGTTCCTGTCCGAGATGTGGCCCCGCGAGCATCGGGCGTACCACCAAGTGCGCGCGATGTTCCAGGAGGCATGCGAAGCCGCCGCGCGAGTGCAGGACCCGGACACCGGCGGGTTCCACCACATTCTCGATATTCCGCAGACGCCGTACGCCCGCATCTACACACCGGCGTTGGCGTACGCATTCATGCGCGGCGCTCGGCTGGGCGTGCTTCCGCCGGAGTTCGCCGAGCGAGGTCGGCGTGCGTGGGATGCCGTCAAGCGGCACGTGTTCCGAGGGGGCAACTTCGGCGGAGATAGCGGCGCGGCGCAGGGCAAGCGGCTCGAGTATTACCTGATGCAGCCGATGACGTTCGACTTCGACGCCGTCAAGACCAAGCCCTTCTGGCAACTGCACGCCGCCAACGAGGCGCTGAGGGCGGGTCGCGATAGCGGTTAGGTAGCGGCGGTCAGTGGTCCCCATCCGTCCAAGATCGCCGACCACGGCCTCCGGATCGGGTTGCATTCTGCGCGGCTGGGTGCTCGGCGCGTCCGTGCACAATCAGAACATTACTCAGACCTCGACAGATCAGAATGTATCAACACCATCTCAGTCGCCACAGTAGGGCATTGCGGCCCTTCCGCGGCCGATCAACGGGGGCCGCCGATCACCAGAAGCGCGGAGAGCATATACAGGCTTGCGTATAACACAACCGCCGTTCCCACGCCGATCGCGCTGAAGATCAGTAGGTGTTTCCGGAAGGCTTTTCCCACCGCCTCGCGGTAGGCTGCGGTGTAGGCAGCTTTGTACGCCGGAGACTTACCAGTCAATCTCGCCGGCGAGGGCGTGTCGACGGACCTCGTAGCAAGGAGACCGCAACCAACGCGAATATAACTCAGTTTCGAGCCTGCTGCTCTGCCATGGGCCGTCCCGTCCGCCGTGCCCTGCCAGACGTCGGCAGAATCACGCGGTACCTCAGCCTCGGCCACCACCGGGATCGACACCAACAGAACCATCATCGTGAAGACCAGGCATTTTTGTGCTACAGAAACTGTACGCATGGCCGACCTCCCTTGAACTCGCTGCGTACTACTAAGCGTCCTAACAACGTATCGTCAAAACTCTCCCAAATGCCCCTCAAGCCTACCGACCACCGCCTGCAATGCCCCGACCCCTGACAACCGGCGGTAGTCAGCAACAGTCCTGAGCACCCCCTCTGATCGACGGTAACACCATTCCGATAGGTATCTTATCGGTTCTATCTCACCAGCAGCATCCTTCGAACTCTCGCTTCGTTCGAGTTCGTGTACGAGTCCGAGGGCTCTCCGAGTTCGTTCGGACTCGCAGCGGTGTGTGTCAGCCGATACAGATACACCCCGCTCGACGCCTCACGGCCGATCTCGTCGCGCCCATCCCATACGACCCGGTGCGTGCCTGCCTCGATGTTGTGATCGAAGAGCGTGCGGACGAATCGACCTTTGTCTCGAAGATGATATCCTCGGCACGATACTGCTTGCGGGGCATGACATGCCTCCCCTCATCGAATACGGTCCAAGTACTACTTCCTAGGCCGGACCAATATCAGGGGGGCAGGTCAAAGCCGTATCAGAGAGCGTGATCTGGACCCGGGGGCGGCCGTTCCCCTGCGAGACCGTCTTCCGAAAAGTCGGCTTCCAGGCCCAGCGCCTTGATCCTGCGGGCCCACTGCCTGCGGGCCAGGGCCTGCATATCCTCGGTGGTGCCCATCTCGTCGACGATTTGCATCCCGAGCAGTGTTTCGACAACATCCTCCAGGGTGACGAGGCCCTTGGTGCCGCCGTATTCGTCAATGACGAGCGCCATGTGCTGTCGCTCCCAGAGCAGGAACTCCAGGAGGTTGGAGAGCGGCATCATCGGCACGACGGTCGCCAACTCGCGCTTCAGCGACCGAAGAGGCGCATCGTCGTAACCCTCCGCCTTGGAGAGCAGCAGATCGCTCTTGAAGACGTATCCCGTGATGTCGTCGGCATCCTCACCGTAGAGGGGAAGTCGCGAGAACGGTACCCCGGCGACGAGTTCCAGCGCCTGTGCGGCAGTCATGTCCTGCTGAAGCGTCTGCATCACGGTGCGAGGCGTCATGATGTCCGTTGCACGCAGCGATTCGAAGCGGAAGAGATTGCGGATGATCCGGAACTCGTCCGCACCAATATGCCCGGTCTCTTGCCCTTCGCGGGCCAGCGCGACGAATTCCTCGCGGCTGAAGAGGTGCACTTCGCGCCCGTGGGCGATGAACCGCGTGAGCCCTTCCGACACTTTAATAAGCGGGTAGAGCAGCACGATGAGCCCGCGCACGAAGTGCGCCGTGGGGCCCGCGAGACTCCGCCACAGGACGGCGCCCAGCGTCTTGGGGACGATTTCCGACAGGAAGAGAATGAGGAGGGTCATCACCGCGGAGACGATCCCGACCCACGCCATTCCGAACACCACCGCAGCCTCTGCGCCCGCGCCTATAGCGCCAACCGTATGCGCAACGGTGTTGAGTGTTAGAATCGCCGCCAGCGACTGGTCGACGTTCTCCTGCTTGAGTCTAGTGAGCAGGACCGCAAGCTTCGGCTTGCGGTCGCGCAGACCCGCGATAAACGACGGCGTAACAGAAAGCAGCACGGCCTCGGCGACGGAACACAGGAACGAGAACACCAGCGCCAGCAGGACATAGGCTACCAGCAGCGCCACGTCCGAACGCACAGACGTTGCGCCGACAGCAGACGCGTTCCCTGCGGCGGCGATCGCCGCCGCACTTGCGAGCAGCAAAGCGAAGAGCGCGGGGATATAGCGTCTGCGGCGTGTCATACGGTGTTCAGCGCCCCTCTCTGTATCGC